>DASVCG010000510.1:0-3939 GCA_036381755.1 Phycisphaeraceae bacterium
GCCGGTGCGGGCGATCTCCTTATAAGGCTCGAGCACGTAGCGCGAGTCGCGCGGCAACCAGTTGGCCAGGTGATCGCGCACCTTTTGGGCCAGCACGTCTTCCGCCAGACCCAGCGGCTGAAGCTGCTGGTCTTTATCAAGGAAGCGGACGTTCATCATGGCGGTGCTGAAGACCGCGCGGCAGCCCAGGTCGTCGGCCAGCTTCTGGAACGCTTCGCGCTCGTGCTCGTTGTGTCGGGTGACGACGAAGTTGAGCTGCACGACGGGCGTGGTGCTGCCCAGGCGGTCGCGCGTCTGGATGATCTGGCGGATCTTCTCCAGCGCATCGTGGAACCGCTTGCCGGGCTGGTAGGTTTCGTACGTGCTTTGCGAGGCGCCGTGGAGCGAGCAGGTGAGCATATCCAGGCCGGACTCCACCAGCTTCTGGGCTTGCGGCTTTTGGCCGGGCTTGGGGTTGAGCTTGAACGCGTGGAGGTTGGAGCTGAGGTAGGTCCAGATGCCCCGGTCGTGGGCGTAGCGGATCATGTCGTAGATGTGGGGGACGATCAGCGGGTCGCCCCACATGGACAGGTCCAGGCCGAACAGGTGCCAGCGGAACCGGTCGATGAGCTGCTTGTATTGGTCGAGGGTCATCTGCCCTTTGGGCCTGCCGCGCAGCCCCAGGCCGGTGGGGCAAAGCTGGCAGTGGGTGTTGCAGATGTTGGTGGACTCGATCTTCATGTTGTACGGCCGGCCGATGACGCGCTCGGTCTTGAGCAGGTACTGAAGATTCACCAGCGCCATGTTGCCCAGCTTGAGCGTCGTCAGGTACCGCCGATTGCGCCACACGAAGAACACCGCGCGGGTGAGCCAGTCCGCGGCGTCGACAAGCTGCGCGACAGGCTGAGGCGTTTGACGGGCCTGCTTCCAGCGGGCGGTGGTTGCCGCGGCGCGGGCCAAGTGCCGTTCCAGGTGAGTCGCAATCGCGGTCACGGGGCAAGTCCTTCCGTATTGAGTCGGGGCGCTGTCGTCCACGGCAGGGGCGGTTGGGTTGTCGGGGCTGATGTGTTCGCGGGGGCCTCATCTTCCGCCTGGATGGAGGCGTCAAGGCCGTTGAGATACCGCTCCAGGATGGGCGGGGCGACGCCCCCGAGCACGATCAGCAGCCAGGGCAGCTCGAACAGCTCCAGCGACAGGAACACGCCGTCGACGGCGAAGATGATCAGGCTGCCCTGCATCGCCAAGCATAGAGCTTGGGCCTGATGAACCTGGCGGCGCGTGGCGTCCGGCGATGTTTCGTGCTCATCGAGCCAGTTGGCGCACATGCGCCTCGCGCGGCCCAGACGCAACAGGGCCGCGGCGAGCATCGATATGTAGACGATCGCTGCGGGGAAGCCCGAGTCGGCCGCGATCTGGAGGTACTGGTTGTGGATGGTGCGGCCCTGGAGGTCCGCGCCGTAGTTGGCGCTGTAGCGGTTGGAGTTGCGGATGCCTTTGCCCAGGAGGGGGTCTTCCCAGGCGATCATCCACGCGGCGTGCCAGGAGTCCAGCCGCGATTGGGCGGAGTGGTCGGTCTTGTAGTCCAGCGTGGAGAGGAACCGCTCGCGGATCTCCTGCCCGGCCAGCGTCGAGACTGCCAGCGTCAGCGCCAGCGCCACGCCCGCGGCCTGGAGGCGTGGGCGGTGGTGCAGGAGGATCCACCCCATGCCCAGCGCGGTGGCCAGCATCGCTCCGCGGGAGTAGCTCATCATGACGGCGTGGATGATGCACCCGCCCAGGACCGCGCAGGCCCCGGCCTTCCACCACCAGCTCCCTTTGCAGGCCCAGACGGCGAAGGCGTAGGCGAAGGGCAGGCCCATGCCGATCATCAGACCCGCGCCGTTGTTGTCCAGCCCGCCGTAGCCGTAGTGGAAGATGTCCAGCCGCCCGCCCTGGAAGAAGTAGAGGAAGTTGATCTCCCAGGCGATGTAGCCCAGCGACAGCAGGACCATCAGCGCCATCAGGCGCAGTTGCCACCAGTGCTCGATGACGGCGCTGGCGATCAGCGCCAGCAGCATCACCTTGGCGTATTCCACGCCCCAGACCTGGGCGGTGATCGGGTCGTAGGCGGTCAGCGTGCCCAGCGCCAAAAGCAGGCCGTAGCCGACCATCAGGCCCACCACGACGTTGGCCGCGTTGCGCAGCGAGATCCGCGCGAGGTTGATCGCCAGGCCCAGGAACACCGCCATCGCCGCCAGCAACGACCAGCGCACGTCCACCGGCAGCGCCCAGGACCACAGGTACTGCGGGCGCAGCACCGCCAGCGTGTAATACAGCAGCACGCCCCAATAGGGCGCATGCAGCGCAGCGGTCGCGCCGAGCATCGTCATCAGCGCCAGCAGCACAAACTGCTTCATCCGCGTCCTCGGCTCCAGCGGCGCGACCCGCGCAGACCGCACAACCGTCCTTTTCGGCCAAACCGGCTGCCCGCTTAAGCTTGGTGAGGCCCGCCCCACGGCCGGCTTCAGGAAAGGAACGCCCCCAGCGTCAACAGGGGCATAGCGGTCCGTGCGAATGGATCGACGGGATGGGTCCGAGAATCGTTACACCGATGATGGTGAGATGACAGAATCGCCTGCCCGGAGGTCGTCCGAGCGGTTGAGGCGTTGGCGCCTCGCAGCGTCGACAGCGGCGCGTTCAGGCTTGCGGTCAGGAGCCGATGCGGAGGATTCGGTAATCCCGGCGGGGAACGGTGATCTTGATGCGCGTGCCGTCGATCGGCAGCGGCTCGTCGCTCTCAGCGTCCACCGCAAGGCGGGCGGGCTTGCCGTCCAGGGCTGATTCCGCGTCCAGCTCCGCTGAAGCCGGCGCATCGCCCAGGTTCGCCACGATCACCAGCAGTTGGCCGCTGTGACGGTAGTAGGTCACCTTGATGCTCGCGTCCGCGGATGCGACGAGGCGGTGCGGGTCGCTCTTCCAATAAGGGAAGAACTCGACGTCGTCCGCTGCGATGCCGAAGTCGGCCTTGATCTTCTGCGCGCGCAGCGCCGGCTGCGGGTTGCCGAAGTTGGGCCACACCAGCACGTCGTGCAGCAGCGTCAGCGCCTGAAGCTCGCGCATGGGCGCCTCGGTGGTTTTCGTTTCGGGCCACTTGGTGCTGAACGGCGGCTTGTAGAGCGGCAGGATGACCGGCGCCAGGCCGAACTGCGCCCCGCGGTGCTCCGCATGAAAATCCTCCAGCGGCGCCATCTTGATGTAGGAGGCGTAGCCGTCCCCCTCCCACTTGCGCATGCTGTGGTAGTACTGCTCGCCGGTGAGCTGGATATCAGCGAAGGAGAGGTAGGGCACCGCGATGGTCGCTGAGGTATGCGCCATCAGCGCGGGCGACCCCTTGGCGTATTTCTGGAAGAGGTACGCCAATCGCTTGTAGAAGTTGCGCGTCGCGAAGATGGCGTAGGTGGGCTGGCGGACGCCTTGCGGGTCGGTGTAGCCCATGCCGTGCTCCGCAGCGGTGTCGGCGTAGGGGAAGGACTCGTCCAGGTAGATGCCCGTCGCCCCGCCGTCGACGATCCAGCTCCGCACGCACCAGAGGGCGAAGTCGGCCCAGGAGCTGGCGGGGCTCACCCGCTTGTACGCGGTGGTGCGGTAGTTGGGCTGGATCATCCACGCCTGGCCGTAGCGCGGCCATTCAGGCGGCAGGAAGTGGAAGGACTCGCCCGGGATGGTGGTCTGATCGCCGGAGGACATCAGCGTGACGTCGAGGTAGGGGTAGACGCGGTGCGCACCGCCCGCGTGCAGTTTTTCGACGTCGGCGCGGAACGCTGCCGGGTCGCGCGGGCGCGGATAGTGGTGCACGATGCGCCACCGGTCGTACCAGTAGATCACCTGGTTGCCGATCTGGTCGTGCTGCTCAGCACGCTGGGCGGGGTTCTGCGTGGTGATCCGCCAACTGCGCCAGCCCTGGGGCAGCGGCTTCACGGG
>DASVCG010000511.1:0-8276 GCA_036381755.1 Phycisphaeraceae bacterium
CGAGCGGGCCTACCAGGCCGGCGCGATCACCGACCGCGAGCGGTACAACCAGCTTCTGGACCTGTGGACCCACTGCCGTGAGGAGGTCACCAAGGAGCTGCTCAAGGAGCTGCGCAACGACCGCCGCGACGAGCAGGGCAAGCCGGTGCCGATCGACTCGCAGGACGGCCGGGCGTACCTCAACCCCGTCTGGCTCATGAGCGACTCGGGCGCCCGCGGTAACGTCAGCCAGATTCAGCAGCTCGCCGGCATGCGCGGGCTGATGTCCAAGCCCTCGGGCGAGATCATCGAGACGCCCATCAAGGCCAACGCCCGCGAGGGCATGAACGTGCTGGAGTACTTCTCCTCCACCCACGGCGCCCGCAAGGGTCTGGCCGACACGGCCCTCAAGACCGCTGACTCGGGCTACCTCACCCGCAAGCTCGCCGACGTGGCCCAGAACGTGTTCGTCACCCACGACGACTGCGGCTCCAAGAACGGGGTCACCAAGCGGGCGATCTACAAGGGTGAGGAAGTGGACGTGCCGCTGCGCGAGCAGATCGTGGGCCGCACCGCCCGCGAGACGATCCGCAACCCGATCACCGACGAGCTCATCGTCGCCGAGAACGACCTCATCGACGAGGAGGCTGCGCGCAAGATCGAGGCCCTGGGCGTCGACGCGGTGGTCGTCCGCTCCCCGCTGACCTGCGAGGCCGGCTGGGGCGTCTGCGCCAAGTGCTACGGCCAGGACCTGTCCACCGGCCGCATGGTCGAGGAGGGGCTGGCGGTAGGCATCATCGCCGCCCAGTCCATCGGCGAGCCGGGCACGCAGCTCACCATGCGGACGTTCCACACCGGCGGCATCGGCCACCGCACGCTGGTCGAGACCGACTACCGCGCCACCCACGCCGGCACCATCGACATCCGCGACGCCAACGAGGTGCCCGTCAAGGACGAGGAAGGCAACGACGTGCTCGTGGCGCTGAAGCGCAACGGCGAGGTCGCCATCCTCGACGACAAGGGCCGCGAGCTGGAGAAGTACAAGATCCAGTACGGCTCCTACATCATGGTCAAGCGCGGCGAGAAGGTGCGCAAGGGCCAGGTTCTGGTCAAGTGGGATCCGCACCGTACGCCCATCCTCGCCGAGAAGGCCGGCTCCGTCCGCTTCGAGGACATCGAGCTGGGCGAGACCGTCCGCCAGGAGCAGGAGGCCGCCGGCAAGAAGGGCGGCGCACTGGTCGTCATCGAGCACAAGGGCGAGAAGCACCCGCGGATCGTCATCGAGGACGAGCAGGGCAAGATCCTGGACTTCCACTACCTGCCGGCCAAGGCCCGCATCGAGGTGGAAGAGGGCCAGAAGATCGAGGCCGGGCACATGCTCGCCCGCCAGCCGCGGGAGGTTTCCGGCTCCAGCGACATCGTCGGCGGTCTGCCCCGCGTCACCGAGATCTTCGAGGCCCGCAAGCCCAGGGAGGCGGCCGTCATGGCCGAGATCTCCGGCACGGTCGAGCTGCGATCCGACCGCCGCCGCGGCAAGATGACCATCATCGTGCGGTCCGAGTCGGGCCTGGAGGTTGAGCACCACGTGCCCCAGGACCGCCACCTGCTGGTCCACACCGGCGACTACGTCTCCGCCGGCGACCCGCTCATCGACGGCCCGCTGGTCCCGCACGACATCCTCCGCGTCAAGGGCGAGGAGGCCCTCTACGCCTACCTGCTCGAAGAGGTGCAGAACGTCTACCGCGCCCAGGGCGTGACGATCAACGATAAGCACATCGAGATCATCCTCGCCCAGATGCTGCGGAAGGTGCGCGTCGAGAACCCCGGCGACACGGAGCTACTGCCCAACGAGGTGGTCGACAAGTTCCGCTTCCGCGAGGCCAACGAGTCCGTCGCCCACCTGGGCAAGATCAAGGAGCCCGGCGACAGCGGCCTGCCCGTGGGCACCAAGGTCTCCCGCGCCGAGCTCAAGGAGATCAACGCCCGCCTCGAGGCCGAGGGCAAGCAGACCGCCAAGGCCGCCAAGTGTCGGCCCGCCACAGCCAAGACGCTGCTCTTGGGCATCACCAAGGCCAGCCTCCAGAGCGAGTCGTTCCTCTCGGGCGCTTCGTTCCAGGAGACCACCAAGGTGCTCACCGAGGCCGCGCTGGCGGGCAAGGTGGACACGCTCCAGGGCCTCAAGGAGAACGTGCTCCTGGGCCACCTGATCCCGGTGGGCACGGGCTTTGGCAAGTACCTTAAGATCCGGGTCAAGAAGCTGGCCGAGCCGCCCGTCACCGAGGCCCCCACGCGCGAGCAGGAGCTTGCTGCTGCCCGCGAGCTGGCCGAGGCCGCCGGCGCCGAGGCCCCCGGCCAGATCAAGACCACCGTCGGCGAGTCGCGCCTCGTCGCCCAGCTCCTGGGCGAGATCGAGCCCGGCAACAAGGGCTAAACAGGCCGACTCTCGATCGGTCCATCGTCACCTACACAGCCCCCGGCCCCACGCCGGGGGTTGTTTTTTGCGCGCTTACCTAGCCTACTTGCCCAGCCTATCCCTTCGCCGGCCCGGCTCCCGCCCGCGACCGGCCGGCACGAGCGTCATAACATCAAGACAGGCCTTTGCCGACGATATACCACAGGCGGAGCGTCGGCTCAGGCAGGAGAGCACACATGCGGGCCTTCCATCGCCACGACCACCCCTTGCCAGCCGGGCATCCCACCGGCACAGCCGCCCTCACCGGCGCTATGCCCGCTAACATCGCCCTGTTCGACCCAGCCCTGGAGCAGCAGGCCCACGCTCTGGGGCTGGAGCTGCTTCAGCGGGCCCAGGCTTCGCGCGCAGGCGCGTCGCTGTGGCGCGACCGACTCATGGAATGGGCCACGCGCGACCCGGCGTTCAAGGTGCAGCTTTTCCGATTCATCGACGTGTTCCCCACGCTGCAAGGGCCTCAGCAGATCCACGCCCACCTTCAGGAGTACCTGAGCCAGCCGGGCGTTTCGCCGCCGCAGTTGCTGGCCCTGGGGCTCAAGGCCGGTGAATTTTTCAAGGGCGCGACAGCCAAGGCGGTCGCCAGGCAGGTCGAGTCGATGGCGGGGCGCTTCATCGCCGGGGTCGACGCCCAGGCGGCGCTGCCGCGCCTGCGCGAGCTATGGGACCAGGGCATCGCCTTCAGCATCGACTTGTTGGGCGAGGCGTGCGTCAGTGACGCGGAGGCCCAGGCCTATCAGCAGCGATACCTTGATCTGGTGCGGACGCTGCCGCAGCGCATCGCCGGCTGGCCCGCGCAGCCCGTGCTCGAACGCGATCATCTTGGCCCGATCCCCCGCGCCAACGTCTCGATCAAGATCAGCTCCCTTTCCGCACGCATCAAACCAGAGGATTTTGAAGGCTCGGTGCAGCGACTCCTTGAAGCGCTGGAGCCGATCCTTCAAGCCGCGGCGCAGCACCGCGTGCTGATCAACTTCGACATGGAGCAGCACGCGCTGAAAGACCTCACGCTCGAACTCTTCATGCGCTGCTGCCAGCAGTTCGACTTCCCCGCGGGCATCGCGCTCCAGGCTTACCTCCGAAGCGGCGAGCAGGACGCCCAGCGGCTGATCGACTGGGCCGGCCGCACCGGCAGGCAGGTCACCGTCCGGCTCATCAAGGGCGCCTACTGGGATTACGAGGTCATCAACGCCCAGCGATTGAACTGGCCCGTGCCGGTCTGGACCCGCAAGCGCGACACCGACGCATGCTTTGAGCGCATGGCGGCGCGTTTCATCCAGCAGATCCCGACATCGCCCGACGCAGGCGGCGCGCACCTGGCCCTGGGCTCGCACAACGTCCGCTCCATCGCCGCGGCGCTGGCGCTTCTGGAAAAGCGCGGCCTGCCGACCAGCGCCATCGAGGTCCAGATGCTCCACGGCATGGCGGAGCCGCTCAAGGCAGCGATCATTGAGCGCGGCCTGCGCCTGCGCGAGTACGTGCCGGTGGGGCAGGTGATCCCCGGCATGGCGTACCTCGTGCGGCGGCTGCTGGAGAACACGTCCAACGAGTCCTGGCTGCGTGCCGGCTTCCACGATCAAGCCCCCGCGGAGGTGCTCCTGGCCTCGCCGCACATTCAATCAGACGCGGGCGATGCCGCATCACAGCCGTCGCAGGCCCAGCTTCACCAGCTAAGCCCCGCAGTGCCTGGCCTGGGCGATGGCGAGCCGTTCCTGAACGAGCCGACGCGCGACTTTGCTGACGAAGCGCAGCGACGCGCATTCGCCGCAGCCATTGCTGAAGCGCGCGTACCCACGGTGGCCCGCGACGCCACGCCCGAGCAGGCCCGCGACGCCGTCGCCCGTGCGCAGCAAGCTTTCCCCGCCTGGCGCGACACGCCCGTGCTGGAGCGGGCGCGCCTCCTGCTCCGCACCGCGTCGCTGATGCGCCAGCGCCGTGATGAATTGGCGGGCGTGATGATCCGCGAAGCGGGCAAAACCTGGCGCGAAGCCGACGCAGACGTGTGCGAAGCCATCGACTTTTGCGAGTATTACGCCCGTCAGGCGGTCCGCCTCCTGGAGCCTCACCGCCTGGGGCGGTTCACCGGCGAGCTTAACGAGCATTGGTACCAACCGCGCGGCGTGGCGGCTGTCATCAGCCCCTGGAACTTCCCCCTGGCCATCTGCACGGGCATGACCTCAGCAGCCCTGGTCTGCGGCAACGCGACCATCGTCAAGCCCGCTGAGCAAACCCCCGGCATCGCCCAGCTCATGTGCGAGTTGATGTGGCAGGCCGGCGTCCCGCGCGATGCGCTGCAATACCTGCCCGGCCTCGGCGAAACCATCGGTGCGGCGCTCGTGCGCGACCCCCGCGTGGCGATCATCGCCTTCACCGGCTCCAAAGCGGTGGGGCTGGACATCCTCCAGGCCGCCAGCCATGTCGCGCCCGATCAACCTTTCATCAAGCGCGTCGTGTGCGAGATGGGCGGCAAGAACGCCATCATCGTCGATGAATCCGCGGACCTGGACGAAGCCGTCCTGAGCGTGCGCCAGTCGGCCTTCGGCTTCGCGGGTCAAAAGTGCTCCGCGTGCAGCAGGGTGATCGTGGTCGGCGCAGCACGGGAGCCGTTCCTGCGCCGCCTGGTGGGATCGACGCGCTCGCTCCGCGTCGGCGACCCGCTGGACCCTGCCACCGACGTCGGCCCCCTCATCGACGAGGAGGCCGCGGCCAAGGTCCGCTCCTACATCGAGATAGGCAAGCAGGAAGGCCGCCTCGAATTGGCGATGGAGACGCCGCCCGGACTGGAGGAGCGCGTCGGCAAGCCGTTTGTCGCGCCGCACATCTTCTCCGACATCCTGCCGCACCACCGCCTGGCCAACGAGGAAATCTTCGGCCCCGTTCTGGCCGTGATGAGCGCATCGGATTTCGAGGAGGCCCTGGCCATCGCCAACGCCACGACGTACAAGCTCACCGGCGGGGTGTTCAGCCGAACGCCCTCACACCTGGATCTGGCCCGCCAGCGGTTCCGCGTGGGCAATCTTTACCTGAACCGCGGCATCACCGGCGCGCTGGTGGGTCGGCAGCCCTTCGGCGGGTTGGGCCTCTCGGGCGTGGGGTTCCAGGCCGGCGGCGGGGAGTACCTGCTTCAGTTCGTCGAGCCGCGCTCCTGCTGCGAAAACACCCTCCGCCGAGGTTTTTCGCCCGAACTCTAACCTGCTGGTTGATCCAACCGCGAAGACGTGAAGAAGAAATCGAACTCCCAACCCCTGCGCGTTTTCAGGAATAGGCGGGGTCGGCGTGATCGAACTCGAAGCTGGGGCGGCTGACCAGGACCGGCCGGCGGCAGGCGAAGTTGAGCATCAGGCCGATCATGGTGAACGTGGCCACCAGGCTCGATCCGCCATAGGAGACCAGGGGCAGCGTGATGCCGGTGGTGGGGACCAGGCCCACCGCCACGCCGATGTTGATCATCGCCTGGGCGAAGATCATCCCGCCAAAGCCCACGCACACGAGCCGCGCGAAGGGGTCTTTGGATCGCGCCGCGACGAGGAAGAAGGATGAGAGCAGCACGAGGTACAGGCCCAGGACCGCGCCGCCGCCCAGGAGCCCCCAGCGGTTGACGATGACGGCGAAGATCATGTCGTTGTGCGGCTCGGGCAGGCGGTTGAAGCGGACGAGCGTGCGGGCGCGCTCCTTGCCCACGCCGATCAGCCCGCCTGCGCCGATGAGGCGTTGGGCGACCAGGGGCTGAAAGGCGTCGCGCTTGGCGTAGCGGTCGGGCCAGATCATCGCCGCCACGCGTCGTTCCTGGTGGGGGGCCAGGACGTGGGCGTAGTCCCACGCGCCGCCGCGTCGGTCGTGAGGGGGGTCCAGGTAGATCACCGCCACGTTCAGCGCGACCGCCAGCAGGCCGATGCCCAGCAGCGAGCCGATGTGCCTGAGCCGCGCCCCCGCCGCCACCAGCATCACGAACAGCGTCGGGGCGAAGACCATCGCCTGGCCCAGGTCCGGCTCCTTGAGGATCAGCGCCACCGGGATCAGCATGATGGCGAAGGGCACCAGCAGGCCCGTGAGCGTGCGGTAGCTCTCGCGGTAGCGCAGGTACCACGCCATCGCCAGCACGAAGGCCACCTTGCCCAGCTCGGAGGGCTGGAAGTTCATCACGCCCAGGTCGATCCAGGCGGTGGTGCCGTTGATGCGAGGCACGCGCGGCGCGCCGGGGATGACGACATAGACCAGCAGCAGCAGCGCGAAGGTGAGCAACGGCCAGGCGGCCCGGCCGATGAGCCGCGGGCGGGGCAAAGCCGCAGCGCTCATG
Organism: Phycisphaeraceae bacterium; assembly: GCA_036381755.1. Classification (GTDB taxonomy): domain Bacteria; phylum Planctomycetota; class Phycisphaerae; order Phycisphaerales; family Phycisphaeraceae; genus DASVCG01. The sequence goes on from DASVCG010000511.1 coordinate 6,744, forward strand.
GCGATCAGGGCGATGGGCAGCCAGCGTCGGCCCTGGGCCAGGGCCACCCCCGTGGGCACGTTCAGCACGCCGTCCACCGTGCTGATGGCCATGACGCCCAGCGTCGTGAGCATCACCGCAGCAGCTAAGCCATACCAGCCCGGATGGGGCCGCATCAGCAGGCGGAGCTGGGCGAGGATCGCCTCCTTCACAGGTAGCCCTCCGCCTTCAAAGCATGGATGATCTGGTTGGCGATGGGCCCGGAGACGCGCCCGCCCGATCCGCCGTACTCCACCAGCACGCAGATGATGTATTGGGCGCGATCATGGCCCGTGGGGGCCACGTGGGCGACGTACCAGGAGTGCGAGCCCTGGCGCAGGATCGGCTCCTCAGCGTCGAGCCGGCCGTTGTCGTTGAGGTCCTGGAACTGGACGGGGGCCTGGGCGGTGCCGGTCTTGGCGCGGACGACGACGCCGGGAGCGTTCATGATCGGCTCACGGCCGCCCAGGTGGTGCGCCGTGCCATAAACAGGGTTGTTGGCTGACTCATAAATGCCCTGCAAGGCCTGCTCCACCGCAGCGGGAGGCAGATGCAGGTTGTGGCGGCTCTGCGTGGGCATGGGGCTGCTCAGGAGCGTGGGGCTGACCCAGTATCCGCCCCGCGCCAGCGCCGCATGCGCCGCGGCGACCTGGATGGGCGGGACCGCGATCGGCCCTTGCCCGATGCCCATGTTCACAGCGTTGCTGTCGGTCAGCTCATAGCCCGGCGGGTTGGGGCCGTCGAGGCTGGGCAGCAGGCCGGAGATTTCCTCGGGCAGCTCCACGCCGGTGGGCTTGCCGAATCCCCAGTCCAGCAGGCCGCGGATCAGCCGCTGGGCGCCCAATCGCTGGCCGCAGTTGTAGAAGTAGATATTGCAACTGGTGGCGATGGCCTGCGCCGGGCCGATGCTGCCGTGGGTGTGGTACAGCCCCTGCTCGGGGCGGTACCCCCAGCAGCGCCACTGGTGCGGATGCCTGGGGTCGAAGGCGCCGTTGCACGTGAAGATCTGGCCCACCTCGATGGCTCGCTCGCGTGCCGCCAGGCAGTAGATGATCGGCTTGAGGGTCGAGCCCGGCGCGTACACCGCGGCGACGGGCCGGTTGATCAGCGGATGATTGATATCGCGGACCGCGGCGTCGATCTGGTCCTCCTCCGGGTAAGTCGGCGTGGAGACCATCGCCAGCACCTGGCCGCTGTCCACGTCCAGGACCACCGCGGCGCCGTAAAGAGGCGTGCCCAGGGGCACATCGGGGTTGCCGTGCCATTCCTGGACGGTCGTGAGGCCCCATTCGGGCTGGAGAATGGCTTGGATGCGGGCCTGGAGCTGGATGTCGATGGAGAGCTGAACGTCTCGGCCGGGGCGCGGCTCGATGCGATCCTCCTGGCCGGTGTCGCGATGCAGGATGGCGCGCCCGCGCAGGCCGCGGAGGACGGATTCCATGGCGTGCTCGATGCCGAAGCTGCCGACGCGGTCGCCCGGCAGATAGCCGCCCAGGTCGCGGTTCACGTTGAACG
>DASVCG010000512.1:0-7988 GCA_036381755.1 Phycisphaeraceae bacterium
AGACGCTCACGGGGCGAAGAATCGTTAGAAGTCAAGAAAACAGAAAGTTTTATCGCTGTTTAACCCGGCTGGACGGCTACCGCCGGGAACCGCGATCCGGTACAATGGGGCTTGAGAGGGGTGAAGCTTCAGGAGGATCGCGGGATGCGGATCCGCACGTCACCACCGGCTTCAAGGCCCCTCAGCGACGTATTCACCAGCAGCGGTCGTAAGCCCTCGCCGGCTTGGTCAAAAGTATCGAGCGGGCAAAGGAGCCGTCCAGGCGATCAAGCTGCGTATCGTCCGCCCCTGTCGGGCCGTTTTCGTTTCGAGGGCGGCCGAATGGCGGTCGTGAGTCCGGCCGGTCCAGACCCAGGCAGGAGATAGGGGTGTCAGGTTAGGGAATGTAGGGGGATAGGGGGGATGTGGGGCGAGGCGAGCGGCCCCGGTCACGTGGAGCAGAACGTCAGGGGACCTATCTTTTTTATCACTGGATTGGGAAGCACACCATGACCCACAGACCAGATCAACCGTCCAAGGATGCGCCGACGCCGCGCAAGCCGCTTGCAGTCACGCCGGTGGGGATCCTGATCGGCTCGCTGCTGTTGTGGGTGATCTCAGCGGCGGCGGCGGTGCTGGCGCAGATCGGCCTCCAGCAAATCGAGTTCGCCAACGCCGCGGCTCGGATCGGCGTGTCCTACCTGCTCTATGCGCCGGCCACGCTGCTGGCCCTCTTGGGGTTGGTGGGGCTGATCGTGGCAGCGGTCCGCTGGGGCGTCTACGGCCGCGACGTGGTCGGCGTGCCCGAGCCAAGCGACCCGCAAACCCTCGAGCTGCTGCGGTCCATCAATCAGCGGCTGCTGCTGAGCGAAACCACCAAGCGGATCGCCTACCGTCAGCAGGACCTCCAGGTGCTCCGCCGTACGATCGAGCAGGACATCGCCGAGGGCCACTTCGACGCGGCGATGGTCCTGGTGGCTGAGCTGGCGCAGACCTACGGCTACCGCGAGGAGGCCGAGGCCATCCGCGAGCGCATCAGCGCCGCCCGCATGGCTGAGCAGGAGGCCAAGATCACCGAATCGCTGGCGCGGCTGGAGGAGATCCTCGCCCGGCACGACTTCGACCGGGCCATGCGCGAGGCGGCCAAGATTCAGCGGCTGTTCCCCGAGTCCGAGCGCGTCAAGGACCTGAGCCGCCGTGTCGTGCACGCCCGCGAGCAATATAAACAACAATTGGAGCGCGAGTTCCTCGAAGCGGCCCAGCGCGACGACGTGGACCGCGCCATGGACGTGCTCAAGGTGCTGGACAAGTACCTGACGGAGGAGGAAGCCGAGCCGCTGCGCGAGACCGCACGCGGCGTGATCGGCAAGAAGCGCGACAACCTGGGCGTCCAGTTCAAGATGGCTGTGCATGATCGCGAGTGGATGCAGGCGGTCCGCGTCGGCGAGCAGATCATCCGCGAGTTCCCCAACAGCCGCATGGCGGAAGAGGTCCGGGGCATGATCGACCTCTTGCGCGAGCGCGCCGCGGGCCAGCAGGCTGCACGCCCACACGAGCCGGTACGGTAATCGACCGACCATTCGTCGCCCCCGACTCCAGCGGCTTTAGGTAATCAGCGGTACATTGGTACATTTCCCGCTACCCAGGCGGAGCTCTTGCGGCTTGGGCCGGTTGGCGGGCATGATCCCCTTCGCGGCGCAGCGTTCAGCCCGCCGCAGGCAGGAGAGCAGGACGCCATGAGCAGCCGAGATGCCCAACCGCTGGCCCTGGGGCTGGACTTTGGCACCGAGTCCGTCCGCGCGTTGCTGGTCACGCTGGCCGGCCAGGAACTGGGCAGCGCCGTGGTTCCGTACGCTCACGGCCAGATCACCCGGACGCTGCCCGGCACGGGCGAAACCTTGCCGCCCGAGTTCGCCCTTCAGCACCCGCAGGACTGGCTCGACGCCTCCGCCCAGGCGGTCCATGCCGCCATGCGTCAAGCCGGCGCTCATCCCCAGCAGGTCATCGGCATCGGCGTGGACTTCACCAGTTGCACCATGCTCCCGGCTCGGCGCGACGGCACGCCGCTGTGCCTGCTGCCTCACCTGGCCGCGGAGAAATACGCCTGGCCCAAGCTCTGGAAGCATCACGCCGCCCAGCGGCAGACGCAACGCTTCAACGAGGTGGCGCGTCAGCGGCAGGAGCGCTGGCTGGCGCGCTACGGCGGGATGGTGGGGCTGGAGTGGTTCTTCCCCAAGATCCTCGAAACGCTGGAGGAGGCCCCCGCGGTCTACGAGGCCGCTGACGTGTGGCTCGAAGCGGGGGACTGGTACGTCTGGCAACTGGTGGGCGGCGAGGCCGACGCCTTGCCCCGCTCCACCTGCCAGGCCGGCTACAAGGCGCTGTGGCACGCGCAGGAGGGCTACCCGTCTCGCGCGTTTTTCGCCGCGGTGCACCCGGACCTGGCCGACGTGGTGGAGCGGAAGATGCCCGGCCGGCTGCTGGCGCCGGGCCAGAAGGCGGGGGGCCTGTGCCCGCAGATGGCCCAGCGGCTGGGCCTGGTGCCGGGCACAGCGGTCAGCGCCGCGATCATCGACGCCCACGCGGGTGTGCCGGGCGCCGGCGTCGCGGATCCGGGCACGCTGGTCATGGTCATGGGCACCAGCAGTTGCTACATGCTCAACGCCCAGGAGGAGCGCCAGGTGCCGGGCATCGCCGGCGTCGTCGAGGGCGGGATTCTGCCGGGCTATTTCGGCTACGAAACCGGGCAGGCCGCGGTCGGCGACGCTTTTGATTGGTGCCGACGACTCACCGGCCGCGACTTCGCCGAGCTTGACGCCGACGCCGCCAAGCTGCCTCCGGGCGCTCAGGGCGTGCTGGCGATGGATTGGCTCAACGGCTGCCGCACGCCGCTGATGGACGGCTCGCTTCGCGGGGCGGTGCTGGGCCTGGGCCTCCACCACGGCCCGGCGCATGTTTATCGCGCGCTCGTGGAGGCTACGGGCTTTGGCTTGCGCTGGATCGTGGAGGTGCTCCGCGAAGGCGGCGTGCCGGTGGAACGATTCGTGGCCACCGGCGGGCTGCCGCATCACAACCCGCTTTTGGTGCAGATCTACGCGGACATCCTGGGCGAGCCGATCCTGATTCACCCCTCCCGGCAAGGGCCGGCGCTGGGCGCAGCGATCCTGGGCGTGCTCGCCGCCGGCGCTGAGGCTAGCGGCTTTGATTCGCCCGCGGAGGCTGTTCACGCCATGGCCGCTGCGGATGATCGTGCGCCCCAGCGTCAGCCGCGTCGGGTGCAGCCGCGCCCCGAGGCTGTACGCGCTTATGAGCCGATCTATCGCCAGTACCGCCAGCTCGCTGATATGCTTCAGCGTCGCTGCGAGCCATCGCCTGTCGACAGCAGCGCCGAAGCGAGCGTCGTTACATCGCAGCGGTGACCGGCCGCTCGATCCCCAGCGATTCCAGATGTCGGCGGACCTGGGCTTGCTCTTCCTCGTGGAACGGCTGGCACGGGTGGGCCATCACATCACGACAGATGCCCAGGCAGCTCAGAGCACTTTTGACGCCCTGGATGAAGGCGGAAGGGGAACGGTTCACGCGGTAAAGGGTTGCGTCCAGCAGCATCACCTGATCCTGGAGGGTGCGAACGCGGGCCAGATCGCCCGCTGTGGCGGCTTCGTAAAGCTCCACGAACAAGCGCGGCAGCAGGTTCGCCCCGCCGGGCACACCCCCATGCCCGCCCAGCAGCACGGACGCGGCCAGCAACTGCTCCGGCCCCACCAGCAGCGAGAAGTCCGGCCGTTGACGGGCCAGACGCGCTACACGCTGGAAGTGGATCAAATCGCCTGAGCTGTCCTTGAGGCCGATCACCTGAGGCATATCGATCAGCCGCTGCACCGTCTCCACTTCAAACGACGCCTTGGTGTGGCTGGGCAGGTTGTAGAGGAATAGCGGTAGCGGAAGCTGCGCCGCCAGACGTTCGACGTATCCGATCAGATCGGCCTGGCTGATCGGGAAGTAGTAGGGCGGCGCAAGAACGAGCGCATCAGCCCCGGCCTGCGCTGCCGCTGCGGCCAGCTCCAGCGATTCCTTGGGCGCTGTGTCCGTGATCCCCACCAGCACAGGCGCCCGCCCAGCCGCCTGCTGACACGCCCGCTGCACCAGCTCGCGCTGCAAGCGATGGCTCAGGCTCGGGCCTTCGCCCGTCGTGCCCAGCACGAACAAGCCGTGCACCCCGCCGGCCAGCACATGCTCAATCAACCGCGCCAAGCCTTCCTCATCCAAGCGGTCCTGATCGAGCAGCGGCGTCACCAGCGGCGGAATAATGCCCCGCAAGGGCAGCGGGAACTTCATCGTGGCTCCCCTCTTTCTTAAACGGCTTCGTTCGCTTCCCGCGTCGGCACAGCGGGCGCGGGGGCGCTTTGCTGGGGCATGTCAGCGGGGCGTCGGCGTTGAACAGCAGCCCGCAACGCGGCCAGGCCCAGGCCCACTCCAACAATGACCATCGTGCCCACCAGCCCCGCGGCGATTTCATGGATGGGGCTGACATAGGCCGACCACGCCTCGGGCCACAGGCCCCAGCGCGAGAGCGTGACCCACAGGATCGTCAGCACGCCCAGCACGGTGGCGGTGGCGGCGATGCCGCTGGTGACCCTGCGCCAAAGCATCCCCAAAAGCACCATGCCCAGGATGCCCCCGCCCAGCAGCCCGCCGACGCGGGCGCTGAACTCGATCGTGGTGGTGGCGCCCTTGAGCGTCATCCCCAGGCCGTAGCCGATGCTCGCCAGGCCCCAGAACAGCGTGGCCAGGTAGAGCACGCCCAGCGACTCGCGGTCGCCGGCGCGGGGCCGCAGGTAGCGCTTGTAGCCGTCGACGAGCGTGAGCGTGGCCATGCTGTTGAGATTCGAATCCATCGACGCGGCGAAGATGGCGGCGATGACCAGGCCGCTTAGGCCCGGCCACAGCTCCTGCGCGATGAAGTGGGGGAAGACCGCGTCCGGCGGCGTGTCCGCTGGCAGCCGCTGCGGCCAGGCTTGATAGAAAGCGAACAGCGCCGTGCCGATGAACCAGAAGAAGCACGCCGCGGGCATGTAGAGCAGCCCCGCGATCCAGACGCTGCGGGCCGCCTCCTTATCGCTGCGGGCGGAGATGTAGCGCTGGATGTAGCTTTGGTCGGTGGCCCAGCCCTGGACATGGCCGAGGATGGAGGTGACCGCGACGAGCCAGAAGGTCGGCGCTGCGACGCTCCAGTCGTAAGGCCCGAAGGAAAACTTGTCGTGCTCGATGCCGACAGCCATGATCGCGCCCATGCCGCCGGGCGTCTTAAGCAAGAGCGCCGCCAGGCAGATGAGCGGGCCCGCCAGCAGCACGATGCTCTGCACGACGCCGGTCCACACCACCGCCTCGATGCCGCCAAAGAGCGTGTAGAACGTCATCAGCAGGCCCACGACGATGATGATGGTTCGCGCCAGGCCCAGGTCGTGCGCCGGGTCGCCGCCCAACAGCGCCAGCACCGCCTGCGACAGCAGAAACAGGATTGTGCCCATCCGCGCCATCTGGATCACCAGGAAGGTGAACACCGCGTAAGCGCGAGCCCAGGGGCCGAAGCGGCTTTCCAGGTGCGAGTAGGCCGACACCGCGCCGCATCGGCGATAGTGCCGCACGAACACCGTCGCGCCCAGCCACAGGCCGATCGGCGTCACCAGCGTGAAGGCCGCCCAGAGCCAGTTGCCCGCGAAGCTCGAAGCGGGGTTGGCCAGGAAGCTGATGCTGGAGATGTAGCTGCCGAACATCGACAGCCCGATCGCCCAGCCGGGGATCGACCGGTTCGCGACCATGAACCGATCCGCCGTCTTCCGCTTGAACGCGAAGTAGCCCCCCACGCCCACAATCACGAGCAGGTACGCCACGACGACGCAGAGGTTGAGCAGTTGGGCGTTGACGGCCATCAGCATCAGCAGTCCGGTTCGCGCGCCGCGGCGTCCGCCACGGCTTAATAAGCCAAAGCGCGGAAATTCCGCACGGTGTGGAACGTGATCAGGTTGCCGTCGTGAGCGCTCTTGGCCCGTTCATCGCCCGAGCGGCTCAGGATGTGCAGGTCGTCGCCGTCAACGACCATGGAGGCGTAGTGGCGGGCCTGCTTGGGCGAGCCGCCCCGGGCGACGAGTCCAGCGAAGCACCAGTCGACCATATTGCGCGAGAACCACAGGCCCAGGCGGTGCCGCTCGTTGTCGGGCAGCCCGAAGCGGTCATCGGGCAGGGCCTCGGGACGCGTCATCGAATCGGTGGCCTGCGAGGCCAGCAGCCAATAAAGCCCGCTGGGCTCGTCAAAGAGCACGTGGAACCGCATATGCCCGCCGGGGAAGGGCAGAAAAACCATCCGCTTGCCCGAGGGTGCCTCGACTAGCGAGGTCGTCATCGAGCCGTCGGGCGCTTCGACCACCTTGGCCAGCGCCGCGAGGTTAGTCTTGCCGGTGTGAGCGCGGAGGAACAGGTAAAACGTCCGCCCATCGGGGTCGAACCAAAAGTGATTGGGGTCGTGGATCTGAACGACGTTGGCCTCCAGCCAGCCGATGGGATACATGGCGCGGTTGGGGGCCAGGACGGTCCGCTCCCGACGGCCGACGGGGTAGAACGGCACGCCCAGGCCGTCAAGCCGGCCAGGGTCCACCGCATCATAGAAAACAAGCTCGTCGGCGAAGGCCCAGGCGTCGGGATGGGTCAGATCGGTGCGCACGTCGCCGCGCATCAGGATCGGGGCGAGGCTGGCGACCTTCCAGCCCTTGACGCCCCGTTCGACCTCCTTCTCCATGACCAGGTAAACGCGGTCGCCCTTGTGGAGGACGTTGGTGGCCGAGGCGTGCCACTGCTGGCCGTGCGTGAGCAGATGAGGTTTCGACCAGGTTTGACCATCATCGCTGGAGGCGATGATCATGAGGTCGCCAGCGTGGCCCAGGACATAGAGCCGGTCGCCTGCGACGAAGGGGCGGGCGTGTAAAAAAGGGAACCTGCCGCGGAGGGTCCAGGTCGCGCCGTGGTCGTCGGAGGTATAGACTCGGCCGCGCAGGGGCCGGCCCTCCTCATCCACCTGGCCGGTCGACTTGAGCCACGCCGCAGCGCCGGGGCCGCCGATGTCCATCGTGGCGATGAGCCGGCCCGTGGGCGATACCGCCAGCCCCGGCGTGTAGGCGAAGATCGTTCGCGGCTCGGGGGATTCAAACAACACCGCGTGGTCTTGCGCCAGCAGCGCCCCATGCTCAGGCTGAGCGAAGGCAGCCGCCGCCGCGAGCAGTGTGAGAGCGAGAAGGGACGTCGCCTTCATGTTGGGGGGCTCCTTGTCGTGCCATTGCGGCCACTGCGCGGTATTCACCCGCGATGGCGATGCCCGATGGCTGCTCAGCCTCGCTGTGGCCGCCGCGACGCTGTCAGCAGGCCCAAGGCTGCCAGCGCCGCCAAGCTCGCCGGCTCGGGCACAGCAGCGACGTCAGCAAACGTGTCGCCGATGCGGATCTCATCGACCGCAAGCACTTCAGCGAACCGCGCCTGGCTGACCACGAACTTGGTGGCGACGCTGCTCAAATCGCTGCTGATGCTGCCTTGCCACGTGACGGGTTCAGAAATGGCATCGCTGGCGGTAAAGAGCTGGGCCTCCAGCGTGTCATCGGTGCCCGCGGGATTGAGCGTGAGCTTGGCGATGAGCAGATAGTCGGCACCGATGTCGACGCTGCCAATACCGGTTTCGACAATCGCGCTGCCCAATTGAAGGCGGAAGGCTTCGCCGCTGGTTTGCCCGACCGTGGCCACGCGGACGTTGCTGGCGTCGTCGAGCCGGAGATACTCAGAATTCTCAGTGCCCCCGCCGTTGGTGGCGTCGTCGCGGCGGAAGAGCACGCTCAGGTAGATCGTCTGCGTCGCGAGGGGGTTGGTGTCGATGCTGGCGGCCAACTGCCGCTCGGCACGGACGGAAGCGGAGTTGTTGGCGTTGAGCACCGCCTGCCCGCCGATGGGCGAGCCGTAGCCGGCAGGGG
>DASVCG010000513.1:0-13511 GCA_036381755.1 Phycisphaeraceae bacterium
GCCCTGACCCAGACGGTGGAGCGCATGCTGGCGGAGCTGCCCGTGGCGGACCTGAGCGTGAGCGACCCGCCCATCGAGCAGATCATCGGCAGGCTCTTCGCTCAAGGTGCCGAAGCGCTGCCGCCGCAGCAGCAAGCCCCCAGCCAGGAACAGGAAGACGCCGCGGCGTAGCCCAAACATAAAGCGAAAGCATCGCGGCGAGACGAAAGCACACCCGCGAACGGGCTGTGGAGGCCGACGTGAGCAGCGCATGGCGGAAAACACGGACGCTTCTGAGCGTCAATTACGCCTACATGCTCGAATACCGCGCGGAGCTGGTGCTGTGGATGCTCTCGGGCGTGCTGCCGTTCGTGCTTATGGGCGTGTGGATGGAGGCCGGCCGCGAAGGGGCCTTCCCGCTGACGCCCCCCGAGTTCGCCCGCTACTTCCTGGCGGTGTTCCTGGTTCGGCAGCTCACGGTGGTGTGGGTGATCTGGCAGATGGACGAGCTGGTCGTGTCGGGAAGGCTCTCGCCGTGGCTGCTCCAGCCGATCGATCCGTTCTGGCGGATGCTGGCTGAGCACGTGGCGGAGCGCGCAGCACGCCTGCCGTTCGTCGTGGCGCTGGTGGTGCTGTTTTTCGTGCTGTACCCGCAGGCCTGGCGGGCGCCCGAGCCAGCGTCGCTGGCGCTGGGACTCGTGGCGACGGCAGCGGCGTTCATCCTACGCTTCCTCATGGAATACACGCTGGGCACGCTCTCGTTCTGGCTCGAACGGGCGGGCAACCTCCAGCAGCTTTGGTTCCTGGCGCTATTGTTCCTCTCCGGGACGATCGCGCCCCTGGAGGTATACCCACCCCTGCTGCGATCCATCGTGGAGCTGACGCCGTTCCCCTACGTGGTCTACTTCCCCGCTCAACTCCTGGCGGGCCAGCCGGTGGCAGCGGCGCGCGGCCTGACGGTGCTGGCTGTCTGGATCGCCCTGTTCATCGTCATCAACCGCTGGGTCTGGCGCATGGGCCTGCGGAAATACTCCGCCATGGGCGCCTAGACGCCGCCTGCTGCGCCCGTGCTGACGAAACGCTGAACAACCCATCGCACGCAGCGCCGGGCCGCTCGTTTCGCCTTGAATCATTCACCTTCCAACGCGCATGAAAAAGCCGAGCGAGGCGGTATGGATGGAAGAGAAAAATAACTCAAACGACGAATGCATGCCCCAGCTCGGCGTGCTCACTGCGAATTGTCGATACGTTTGCTTGCCAGGCGCCTCCTTTCAGCAACCGTCTGCATCTTTCATTGTCAATAACGCTGCGTGCCGGTCAAGGGCTTTTTGATTTTTGCCGAACCCGGCGAGACCGACGGGCCGGCGCGGAGGACGCCCTGGGGCTTTGCCGGATCAGCCCACGGAGGGTTTCCAGGTTGATCGCGTCCCACGGCCGACCATCGGGCGCATCGGCCTTGGGCGTCTCCAGAATCTTGGGAACCCGCCTGAAGCGGGGGTGATTGACGAAAACCTCAAACGCCTCCAGGGCGACGTGACCGTGGCCGATGTGCTCGTGCCGATCCACGCGGCTGCTGCGCTGCGTCTTGGAATCGTTCAGGTGCAGCACATGGACGCGATCAAGCCCCACGACCGCATCGACCTCCTTGATCACAGCCCTGGCCCCCGCGGCGCTGGTCAGGTCGTAGCCTGCGGCCAAGAGGTGTGCTGTGTCCAGGCACACGCCCAGGCGGTGCGGCGCCTGGACCTGCTCGATGATCGCCGCCAGGTGCTCCAGGCGATACCCCAGGTTGGTCCCCTGCCCCGCGGTGATCTCCAGGCAGGTGATGACTTTCAGCTCCGGCAGATCGTCGTGGAGCTGATCGAGCGATTCCGCCACGCGCTTGAGCCCGGCCTCCTCGCCCGCCTTCATGTGCGACCCCGGATGCGTCACGAGGAAGCCGATGCCCAGCGCATCGCAGCGGATCAGCTCCTCGCGGAATAGATCAATGGACCGCTGCCGCGCTGTCTTGTCCGGGCTAGCCAGGTTGATGAGGTAGCTGTCGTGGCTGACCACGTCGCGGATGCCGGTGGACTGCTGATGCTCGCGCCACCGGTCAACCTGCTCCTGGCTCAGCGGCGGGACGCGCCATTGCCGCTGATTCTTCGTGAACACCTGGACGCAATCCATGCCCAATTCGCGCGCCTCGATCAGCGCATTCTCCAGGCCGCCTGCGATGGAAAGATGACTGCCAAACACAAGGTTCCTTTCTGATTCGCGTCACACAGCATTCGCCAGGCGCGACAGCGCCAGCACTACCTCGGCAGCGCATAGAGCGACGCGGTCCGGGTGTCCACCGGCAACGGCACCTGCCTCCAGCCGCTGGCGATCAGCCGGCCCAGCGTCGCGCGGGTCACGTCGGGATCATACCCATATGTGGCGTGCAGCCGATCCAGCTCGCCCCAATGCACCCACACGTGCGTGATGCCCTCCTGCTTGAGCAGAAGGTTGACCGCTTCCGGGTCGCCCTGCGCCTGGCGGATCATCCGGCCCAGGGGGCTGGCGTCAAAGGCGCTGTGGTAGACGAACGGCCTGCGGATGTAAAACAAGCGGGCGTTGTCCGCCACCAGGAGCGTGCAACTGGACGCGGGCAACTGATTGATCGGGTGATCGCCCGCCAGGCCCGGACGGCCGCGCGTCGGGTCGCCCAGCGAGTCGATGAGCAGGCCCGGCGAGGCGCGCACACGCTGGCCACCCTCCAGCGTCAAGAGGATCGTCTGCCTCATCAATTGGGAAAAGCTCAGGGCTGTCAACACCAGAATCATGCCACTCACGAGCAAGGGGGGCATCCAGCGTTGCTGGCGGCGCGTGCGCTGGTCGAGCTGGGCCGAGCCCAGGCCGATGAGGATCGCGCCGGGCAAAAGCGTCGGCATGAGAAACCGGCTTTGCAGGTGCGTCAGGGCCATCCAGATGATCACCTGAAGCGCCAGGAGCATCCCCATCGCCAGCGCAGCCCGCCTCCAACCCGGCAGGCAGAGCAAAAACACAAACGACGCCCCCACGGCTAACCCCCACACGGGCACGCCGCCTTCGGTGTCGAAGCGGGCGATGTTGCGCGATTCGACGGGCGTCGCGTGCCCGCCCACCGCGCCGTAGCCGGTGTTGAACAGCCACTGCCGAGCCAGCGCCGCTATCGCCGAATCCCCCCCGCCCCCGGAAGTAGTAGCCCCGCCCCCGGAATGACTCGCGGAATCGCCCCCGACCCCGGAATTACCGCCGGAATTGCCCCCGGTCTCATCGACCGTCAGCCCATGCCCGCGGTCCCACCGCTGGACCAGTTGCTCGTCCCAGTGCCCGTAGCCCAAGAGCGACGTGGCGAAGGGAAAAACGGGGTTGCCCGTCCATACCGCGTTGCGGATCAGGTAAGGCGTCAGCATCAAAAACCCCGCCAGCGCCGCTATGGCAGCCAGCTTCACGGTGCTGCGCCAGGGCGGCCTGGGCTGGTCAGCGTCCACCTGATTCAGACCCGTCGCCAGCAGCACGCCCACGGGGATGGCCAGGAGCAGGCCCGCGGTGAGCTTGGCCAGCGTCGCAGCGCCCAGGAGCAGGCCCGCTGCTGCTGCGCCGCGCCAGGACCGGCCCGCAGCAGGGTCCAGCGCCACGCGAATCGCGCCGCCGCCCATCGCCAGCATGGCCATCTCGTTGTACGCCAACGAGCCGGTGATGAGCATCCAAGGCACCGCCAGCATCGCCGCGCCCGCGATCGCGCCCGCGGTGCGGTTCGCCCTGGCCGCGACCAATTCACCCACCGCTGCCGCCGCCAGCAGGCCCAGCGACGCGTGAAACAGTTGGCACGTGTAGACAGCCTGGTGGATCGAGCCTCGCATCGCGCCGATCTGCATGTACGCGGCTTCAATCAGGCTCGGCAAATAGCTGTAGACGTTGTGGTGCAGCCCCTGCATCGCGCCAAGCTCAAGCCACTGGCGCGGCAGTTGCAGGTGATAGCTGAGCACGTCGTAGCCGTATGCCTCCACGCGCCACAGCGTGCCCGGCGGACACGTCGCCGCCACCAGCATCACCCCCACCGGTAGCGCCGCCAGCACCACCGGCCAGGGCAGCCCGCTATCCCCCCACCACGCCTCCGCGCCAAGCCGATGACGGTTCACCACCGCCTGCACTGCTAACCCCACTGCCCCCACGCCGCAAAGCCCCCAGGCGCTCCAGCCGTGCAGCCACCCCGCCCAAGCCAGCAGCCAGTTCAAGAGCAGCATCATCGCCATGCCCAGCGTCAATTGCACCGTTATCCCGCCAGCGCCCATCGGCACCAGCCGGCGCAGCGGATACCCCCACCCTGCTGCGCCCAGCCACATCGCCGCCAATATCGGCAACGCTTCGAGGATCAGGTACAGGCTCGCGGCGAACTTGACCGCCAGGGTGGGGAAAAACGACGCCTGGCTGGCCACCCACATCGACGCCAGCAGCGCCACGATCGACGCCAGCGCCACCCCGGCGCTGAAGCGGCCGACGCGAGCCGGAGCATGGTGTGAATCGTGCACAGCGGTAGTTTAACGGCCCGGCTCAGACGCCAGGCGGCCAAAGAGCGTCAGGGGCGAAGCGCGGCCGATGGCGACGGGCACGATCCGCCCGATCAACGACGCATCGCCCTCGAAGCAGACGATCAGGTCGCCGCTGGTGCGCCCGGTGAGCTGCGTGACCTGGACGGGCTTTTCCCAGCCCAATTCGACCCGGCCGCCCACGCCCGCGTAGCTCTGGCTCATCCGCTTCGCCTTGACCGAGACCGACTCGACGAACACCTCGACCGTCCGCCCCACGTACGCCGCGTGCACCTGGGCGCTGATCTGGCCCTGGATGGCCAGCAGCTCGTTGTTGCGGCGCTTCTTGACCTCATCGGGCACGTCGTCCACGAAGCGGTCGTGGGCCGTCGTGCGCGGGCGCGGCGAATACTTGAAGATGAACGCGTTCTTGAATCGGCAGCGGCGGAGCAGCTCAGCGGTGGCCTCGTGGTCCTGCTCGGTTTCGGTGGGGAAGCCGCAGATGATGTCGGTGGCCAGCTCCGCGTCGGGCAGGTGCTGGCGCACGCGGTCGACCAGGTCCAGGTATTGCTCGACCGTGTAGCCGCGGTTCATCAGCTTGAGGATGCGGTTGGAGCCGGACTGCACGGGCAGATGGAGGTATCGGCAGATCCGCGGGCGGTCGCGCATGACCTGGAGGATGTCGTCGCCGAAGTCGCGCGGGAAGCTGGTGACGAAGCGCAGGCGCGGAAGCTGGGGGATCTGGTCGTGGATCATCGCCAGGAGATCCGCGAAGCTGACCACGCCCCGCCCCGCCGCCGGCCCCGGCCCGCCCGTGCCGCGGTTGGGGCCGATGATCGAGCCGACCTGCGGCTGCTGGATGCCGTGGATCGTCACCGCGGCGGACTCGTCGTAGTGGTAATGGTTGACGGTCTGCCCCAGGAGGGTGATCTCCTGCACGCCATGCTCGACGAGCCGCTGGCACTCCTCCAGGATGTGCTTGGGCGGACGGTGAACCTCCCTGCCGCGGGTGTAGGGCACGACGCAGTAGGTGCAGAACTTGTTGCAGCCGCGGGTGATGCGCACATAGGCCGCCCGCCCGCCGGCCAGTTGATCGTCGGGCTGGAAGCTGCGGGATAGATCAATCCGCTCAAGCTGGTCCTCCGCGGCCTCCAGCGTCTGGCTGCGGCGGTGGGTGTTGCCCTGGAGGGCGATGGTGTCGGAATTGGCCCGCCCCTGCGGCGCAGGACCGGTCTTGACCGCGTTGTCGATGAGCAGCGGCACCTTGTCCAGCTCGCCCGGGCCGCACAGGAGATCCACCTGCGGGTAGCGCTTGAGCAGGTCCACCCCGTCGCGCTCCGCCATGCAGCCGAGCACCCCCAGCACCACGTGCGGGTTAGCCCGCTTGTGCAGGCCCACCTCACCTAACCGGCTCCAGACCTTCTGCTCAGCGTGCTCCCGGACCGAGCAGGTGTTGTAGAGCACCACGTCCGCCTGCCGCCAATCGTCGACAAAGCGGTAGCCTACGCCTTCCAACTGCCCCTTGACGAGCTGAGAGTCCAGCACGTTCATCTGGCAGCCAAAGGTTTCCAGGTAAACCGTCTTGGGTCGGCTGGCGCGGATCATGAGCAAGACAACCATGATAGGCCCTCTACGCCAGCAGGCACAACCGCCTGTCTTCGTGGGGCGGGGCCGATCGCCCGGCTCAAGGGATGGGCTCGGCCACGGATCATGCCTTTTGACGTAGGTAGCCGATAATGAGGCTGTCGTGGGAACGAGGCTCGCGCACAAAGTGGACCGAATGTTCGAAGCCCTGCCGGGGTGGCTCTACCTGCTGGCCGGGCTGACGCTTTTGGCCATGGCCCTGCTGACGCCGACGTGGCAGGCCAACCGCGAGCTAACCTGGCAACGCGACCTGATGCGCCTCCAGGCCCAGCGGCTGGAGCGCCAGGCCCGCAACTATCAGCAGTTCCACGCGGCGCTGGTGGCGGAGGACCCGATCCTGCTGGAGCGACTGGTGTTTATCCACCTGCATCAGCAGCCCCAGGGCAAACAACCCCTGGAGGAGGCAGGCCCGCTCACCGTCGCGGGGCCAGCAGCGCAGGCGCAAGCTTCGCTCTGGCAGGATCTTGCGATGTCATCAGGATCGGGCGAGCTCTCCGCCGCTGTCGATGCCTGGCTGGCTGAGCCCCTGCCGGTGGTGGGGGTGGACATCGCCCCGCCCAAGCCGGTCAACTCACGGCTGACGCGGCTGACCCAGGGCCCGTCCCGGCTGGTGATGCTGGTTGCGGCCCTGGCGTGCCTGGCCGCGGGCGTATGGTCAGGCGGGGGCGAGCCGAGAGACACAGCCCGATCCCGCGCAACGCCGATCAAGA
Organism: Phycisphaeraceae bacterium; assembly: GCA_036381755.1. Taxonomy (GTDB): domain Bacteria; phylum Planctomycetota; class Phycisphaerae; order Phycisphaerales; family Phycisphaeraceae; genus DASVCG01. Next base: position 6,866 of record DASVCG010000513.1, read on the forward strand.
CGAGGGCTGCGTGGTCTGCGGCGATGCTGCGTCCTGACTGACCTCGATCCGCCCCCCCTCCAGCCGCCACATCTCCAGCCCCCCGCGATAGTCAAAAACATTCTGGTAGCCCAGGGCGATCAGCTTCTTGGCCGCAGCGGGCGAGATCATGTCCCGCCAATCGCTGCCATAGACCACAATCCGCTGGGCCTCGATGAGCCGCGGATCCGCGGCCTGGATCTGCGGCAGGGGGATGTTGATGGCCCCGGGGATGTGCCCCTGGGCGAAGCGGTCCGCCGGCCGGGGGTCGATCAGCACCGTCCGCGTGTCCGAATCGCGCAGGAACTGGGCGAGCCGGTCGTAATCGACCAAGTCCAGGTCCTGATCGCTGGTCTTCTTGGCCTGGAACTGGCACGCAGACAGGCCCAGAACCGCTGCCAGAACCACTGCTACGCGGCCCAGCGCGCCCAGCCAGTTCCTCATCATCCTCTTCTCACGCATGGCTGGCGATCCCTCCAGGCCAGTCAGGCCGCAGCAAACGGCAGATTCCTTCAACATACGCCAAGTCGCCGCCTCGTGGCAGGGACCTGCCCCGCCAGGAGCCCCGACCCTGCCAGGAGCCGGCTTTTTGCTCGTTACTCGCCGGTTACCCGCCTTACTCGCCGGGGATATAGCTGATGACGCCCTCCCACGGGCTGGAGGCGGTGGCGTAGAGCTTTTTGGGGATGCGCCCAGCCAGGTACGCCAATCGGCCGGCCTCGGCGGCGTGGCGCATGGCGTGGGCCATCTTCACCGGGTCCTTGGCGTGGGCGATGCCGGTGTTGAGCAGCACGCCGTCGGCCCCCAGCTCCATGGCGACGGTCACGTCGCTGGCGGTCCCCACGCCCGCGTCGACGATGACGGGGTAGTCCACGTCGCCGTCTTTGAGCATCTGAAGGATGATCAGGATGTTATTGGGGTTGAGCACGCCCTGGCCCGAGCCGATGGGCGAGCCGGCGGGCATGACGCTGGTGGCGCCGGCCTCCTTGATCTTCATCGCCATGATCGGGTCATCGCTGGTGTAGCACAGCACCTGGAAGCCGTCCTTGACCAGCTCCCGGCAGGCCTCCAGCGTGCCCTGCGGGTCCGGCAGGAGGGTTTTTTTGTCGCCGAGCACCTCCAGCTTCACCCATTCCTTGCCGGGGTTGTTGAGCTGCTCGAGGATCTCCCGCCCCAGCCGGGCGACGCGCACCGCGTCATCCGCGGTGAAGCAGCCCGCGGTGTTGGGCAGGATGGTGTAGCGATCGGTGTCGATGTAATCCAGCAGCGACCGGCCCTGCGCGTCGATCAGCCGCTCGCGGCGGACCGCCACGGTGATCACCTGCGCCCCGGAGGCGTCCAGCGCCGCCTGCATCGTCGGGTAATCCGCGTACTTGCCCGTGCCCACGATCAAGCGAGACCGCAGCACGTGGCGGCCTAGCTGCAAAGGCTTGTCCAGTTCCAGCGAAGGGGTGGTGGCTTGAGTCATGGTCATTCCCTCACGGATTTACAGAAAACAAATTAACCCTCCGGAGGTACGCCCCCGGAAGTACGCCCCCGGAAGTACGCCCCCGGAAGTACGCCTCCGGCCCCCGGAAGCTCCCCGGCAGTCCCCCGGAAGCAAGCCCCTGAAAATAAGCCCCTCGCAAGCGGTAACTTGGCGACGCGGCGACAAGCCCGCCCGCCCAGCCGATCCGCTTTGCCTGCCCGCCTCTTCACCCCCCGCCCACGAGCGTGACCACCTCCACCACATCGCCCTCGTGGAGCTGGGCCTGCTCGTGCTGCCGCTTGGGCACCAGTTGGCGGTTGACCTCCACCGCCACCGCCTGGTTCGCCAGGCCAAGCTGGTCCAAAAGCTCCCGGACGGTCCGGGCGGTGATCTGGCGAGGCTGGCCGTTGATGATCAGTTCCATTTCCATTGCTGTCTTCATAGTGTATCGCCGTTGAAGCCACCCGCGAACCGGAGTTATCCTGAAGCGGGAGGCTCACCGAATGACCCGAACCTGCGCGAACCCCCGCCAATACGCCCGCTGCGTGACCGGCTGGCTGGCCCTGCTGACCGCGGCGGCCCTGGCTGCGAGCTGCTCCCAGGAGCCCGCGGCCCAATCGACGGCCCAATCGGCCGCCCCCGCCGCCCCCGCCCTGCCCATCGCCGACCTGGACACGCTCCAAGCCCTCATCGCTGACACCGCCAGCCAGGACCGTGTGCTGGTGGTCGACTTCTGGGCCACCTGGTGCGTGCCCTGCGTCCAGATGTTCCCGGCCCTGCACGAGGGGCTGGTGGCGATGGGCCCAGCGGTGCGGCCCGTCAGCGTCACGCTCGACAGCCCCGGCGAGTACGAGCAACAGGCCATCGCCTTCCTCCAGGAACACCAGGCCCTCCACGACGCCTACCTGCTCGTGCCCGACAGCGACGCCCAACTGGCGGTGGTGGACGCCCTGGGCCGGCAGTGGAACGACCTGGTCGTTCCCGCTATCTTGGTTTTCGATCGCAATGGGCAACTGGCGGGCGAGTTTCTCAGCGGGGGCCAGGTTCAGCCCATCCTCGACCGCGTGCGCGAGTTGATCACACAGTAGCAGCAAGGCATCCGCCATGAAAATGAGTGAACCGGCCACCAGCCGGTGCTACGACCTGTGGTCGGGTTTTTACGACCGTACCTTCGGCGCTCTGGTTCATCAGCGGCAGATCCGCGCCCTCCAGGAGCTGCGACCTCAGCCCGGCCAGCGGGTGCTGGACATCGGCGTGGGCACGGGCATGACCCTGCGGCACTACCCCAAGAACGTCACCGTCGTGGGGATGGACCTCTCCAGCGGCATGCTGGCCAAGGCAGCGGAAAAAACCCGAACCCTGGGCCTGGATCATTGCCGACTGGTCCAGGCCGACGCCATGATGCCCCCCTTCGCCCCACGCAGCTTCGACCACATCATGATCAGCCACACCATCAGCGTGGTCAGCGACCCGGCGCGCCTGTTGCGCTGGGCGGCCCAACTGGTCAGGCCCGGCGGACGCATCGTCGTGCTCAACCACTTCCGCTCACCCAACCCCTTCATCGCCTTCTTCGAAAAGCTGGTGAACCCCATCTGCATCAAGATCGGCTGGCGCAGTGACTTGTCCCTGGAAGAGTGCCTCCAGGATGTCGACCTCCACGTGCGCTACCGCTTCAAGATGAGCCTGGTGGACTTCTGGCAGATCGTCGTGCTCACCGAGCACGAGCCGGGCGTCACCCGCAGGCCCCAGCAGGATGAGCCGGCCAAAGCCGGCCTCTTTCTCGCTGCCTGATCGGGCCCCCTCCTCCGCCTCCCCATCGGCTGTCAGCAGGCGCTGACGCCTTGCCCGCTGACTCCGCGCCTCAGGCTCCACACGCCGCGGAGGCTGACGGACGCGGCCTCGCGGCCCTTGCTGCGCAGTGGATCACATCAGGCTGACGCCCTTGCCCTGCGCGGCAAGCGGCGCAGGAGCAGGAAGCCGCTGGCGATCATAAGCAGGCAGCTTGCCGGCTCGGGAACCTGCGCGATGAAGGCTTGATAGGCCTGGATCGTGGCGAAGTCGGCGCCCACGTCGCTGAGGCGATCGCCCAGCAGGTAGGCGTCGTCCAGGTTGATCAGCCCGTCGCCGTTCAGATCAGCAGCGGGGTTGAACTGGGTGTTTTGGCTGTCAAAAACCTGGGCGAAGACGTCGATATCGTGAGGGCTGTAGGAGCCGTTGAAGTCGGTGTCGCCTAATCCAGCGCCGAAGATGGTGGAGATGAGCAGGCCCGCGACGCGCTTGACCGACACGTTGCCGGTGATTTCGAAGGTCACGATCGTGGCGACGTGGTTGCCGCTGGTGAGGCCGGTGAAGGTTTTCTTCCACAAGTCGGTGTCGAGGAAGTCCGCCTGACTGGCGCCGCTGATCATCGCCAGCACCTGCTCGTCGGTCAGCGCCGCGGGCAGATCGAGGAACAGGTGCATGTTGTCAGCGGTATGGTCGAGGCTGACAGCGACCAGGTTGCGGTTTTCGCTGACCCCTGGCGTGATCGGATCGAAGCTGTGCAGGCCCGACTCGGGCGGCAGGCGATCGACGTAGATCACCTTGCGGAAGTTGGTGAAGACCGCGGGGCCGACATCGCGGTGGCGGAACGCGCGCACGTGCAGGTAGTGGTAGCCCTCGCTGAGCCGCGTGGCGTCGATGGCCTGAACATACTGGCCGTTGCCGTCGGCGTTGAAGTAGCCCGGGTCGTGGATGGTGGTGAATTGCTCAAAGCCGTAGGCGACCGTGCCGGGTGTGACGTGATCGACAGCGCCGTTGCCGTTGAGGTCGACCCCGCCGTCCAGCCTGAGCAGAGCGTTGTCGCCGTCAGCATCGTGGTCGCGGTAGAAGCCCAGCAGGTTGACCGCGACGGTGTCGAGCTGAACGTCGAAGCTATCAGCGGTGATAACCTCGATATCCGTCAGGCGTGTCGTGCCGTTGGTCTGCGCGGTGGGCGTGCCGCCGGGCAGAACACGATCGACATTGGTCAGCGAGAGCGTGCCCTGCGGGGTGGCCAGGCCGTAGATGAGGTATCCCCTGCCGGTGAAGAAGCTGTTGTTGTCCTGGTCGAAGGAGCTGTTGCGGAGGAACCGGGCGTTAACGGTGCCGTCGGCATTGACCACCAGCAAGGCGGGGATGTCGTCGCGCGGATCGACGCTGGGATCGGAGGCGTTGCCGGTCAGCTCGATGAGCGGCGTGCCGGGGGCGAAGGCGGTTTGAATGGTGCGGCTGTCGAAGCCGGCGTCGGAGCGGTTCGAGAGCAGGACCAGCGCGGCGTTTTCGCGTTCGAAGGCGAGGCTTTCCTTTTCCAGGGCGCGGATGAGGAAGTTGCCTCGGCCGTGGGTGTCGCGGATATCGACGAGCGTGGTGATGAGATCGCCATAGAACCCGCCCAGGGCGTCGCCCCGGCCGTCGATGGGAAAATCGCGATCCTCGCCGAACTGCTTGGCGTTCTGGTAGACGACGGTGTTGCCGGGGCGCATGAGGGTGAAGGCGTAGGCGACGTTGCTTAAGTCGGGCAGCGGGATGCCGCTATCGTGGCCGCTGACGAAGCTGACGCCCTGGCTGCCGTTGTTGGCCAGGCCGTCGTCGTTGACGTCGATGCTGGCGTTGATGACGTTGTGCCAGTCGTTGACCAGGCCGTTGCTGGTCAGGTTCGACCTGAGGGCGAAATAGAGGGGGAAGTCCAGCGCGTCGCGGTTGCCGCCGATGGCGCCCGGATCAGCGGGGTTGATGTCCTTGCGGATGCGGCTTTGCAGCACGCCCATGTCGCCGTCGAAGACTTCGCCATAGGAGAAAACATGGGCGGTGCTGCCGTCGAGCAGCGTGCGCGGGTTGGATCGGTAGACGGCGCGGTCGAGGTAGTTGAGCACCCACGGCTCGAAGTTTTTCGCTGCGTCGATGCGGAATCCGTCGACGCCGATCACCTGCACCATCCATTGGGTGTGGCGCATCAGGTAGCCCAGGGCGTTTTCGGGCACCGCGTCGCCCGCGGTCGGGTCGGCTGTGTTGAAGGGGTAAATAGCGATGTTCGCCTCGCCCGTGGTCGGGTCGAAAACCAGGATGGGCGAAAGGTCGGTGTCGGGATAGTAACGGGCGTTGGCGGGGTCGATGAAGCCGCCGGGGATGTTGCGCGAGTCGGAGGCGACGGGCTGGCGGATGAACTGGAAGTTGGTGCTGTGGTTGATGTCGATGAGCCCGGCCAATCGGCCGTTGAGGTCGCCGCCTTCGAAAGCGCCGTGGAAATCGCCGTCGATGGCGCTATAGCCCTGGGTGTTGTAGCCGGGGGCGCTGGGGTCGCTGTCCTGTAGAGTGAGGGCGAAACCGGGGTAGCCGCCCTGCTCGAGGAAGCCGGGCGTGCCCATGTCGCGGAAGCCGTTGTGGTTCCAGACCAGATCGGTGTAGACGCTAAGCCCCGCAGCATGGGCCTCGTTGGCCATGCGCTGGAAGCTGCTTTGCGTGCCGTAGAGCGTGGGATCGCCGGGGCCGCCCAGGTCGAAGCGGTCGTAGACGTCGTAGCCGACGGAGAATCCGCCGGTGTCAGCACGGTAAGGCGGGGGAACCTGAACTGCACCGTAGCCCGCCATAAAGATGTCGGGCATGCGGTACGCGGTGTTGGCGGAAGTGGATTCAAAAAACTGGAGGATCGGGGCGGCGGAGACGTCCTGCGCCGTGGTGGGCGCTGCCGGCACAAAGCAGGCCAGCAGGCCGCACGCCATCAGGGTCGGGATCAAGCGCACGTATCGACTCATGGCGTGAGATCCGGTCGCTGGTTCAAGCCGCCACGGTGAGGCGGGAACTCAGGTTGGGCACAAAAAAGGCGCGGCAGAATATTTCGCCGCCGCGCCCCCTCGGTCGGGATGCTGAAAGCCCTCGGAAGCCCGTGATCATCGCTTCATCCCGCAGTTGCTGCGGGGGTGAAACGCGGCTCAGGCGGTCGCCCGCCGGCACCGGCTAGCCAGCAGCAGCCCGCCTATTCCGCACAGCACCAGCGACGCTGGCTCGGGGATCAGCACGGTGAAGAACTGGTCGCCATCCTGCGAAGCGAAGTTCACGTTGCGCGGTTCGCCGAGGTTGCCGGTGCCCGCCGACAGGCCGCCGAGCACTTGGTTGGACAGGAAATCGTGGCCGCCGCCATTG
>DASVCG010000514.1:0-5029 GCA_036381755.1 Phycisphaeraceae bacterium
GCAGTTCGACCTGATCGTCACCGATTTGGTGATGGACCACGAGCGTGACGGCCTGGAGGTGCTGTCCACCGCCCGGCAGACGCAGCCCAACGCCGAGACGATCCTGGTCACCGCGCACGGCGACGTGCCCACCGCCAAGGCCGCCATCCGCGGCGGGGCTTATGACTTCATCGAAAAACCCCTGGACCTGGACGTGTTCCGCACCCTCTGCCAGCACGCCATCCAGGCTGTCACGCTGCGCCAGCAGAACGCGGAGCTGCGCCAGCGGATCGACGAGCAGTACGGGTTCGAGGGGATCGTGGGCGCCTCGCCCGCCATCCGCGGCCTGATCGGGCGCGTGCGGCAGATCGCCCCCAGCAACATCCCCGTCCTGATCACCGGCGAGTCGGGCACGGGCAAGGAGCTGTTCGCCCAGGCCATCCACAACAACTCCAAGCGCGCCAAGCGGCAGTTCGTCCCGCTCAACTGCGCCGGCCTGAGCGAGTCGATCCTGGAGGATGAGCTGTTCGGCCACGTCAAGGGCGCCTTCACCGGGGCTGACCGCGACCGTCAGGGGCGGTTCGAGTACGCCCACGGCGGGACGCTGTTCCTCGATGAGGTGGGCGACATGCCCCTGTCCATGCAGTCCAAGCTGCTGCGCGTGCTCGAGAGCGGCGAGGTGGTGCGGCTGGGCTCCAACGAGGTGCGCCACGTGGACGTGCGGCTGATCTCAGCGACGAACCACGACCTGGGCAAGCTGGTGAAGGAGGGGCGGTTCCGCGAGGATTTGTATTTCCGCATCAAGGGGATCGAGCTGCACCTGCCGCCGCTGCGTCAGCGCCGCGAGGACATCCCGCTTTTGGTGCGACACTTCGTCGGCCGCTTTGCGCAGGAGATGGAGATTGCTCCGCCGGAGGTGTCGGAGGAGCTTCAGATGGCGCTGATGCGGCTGCCCTGGCCGGGCAACGTTCGGCAGCTCATGAACGTGGTCCAGAGCATGATGGTGATCGCGGAAGGGGGGCGACTGGAGCTGCGCCACCTGCCGCCTGACTTGCAGGACCAGGATTCGCAGGCCGCGTCGGAGCTTACCATGGACGGCGCTTCGGGCATGAGCCTGGACCAGATCGAGAAGCAGGCGATCCGCAACGCCCTGCGCCTCAATCGCGGCAACCGCGAACAGGCCGCCAGGATGCTGGGCATCGGCGAGCGGACGCTGTACCGCAAGCTCAAGGAATACGGGCTCAAGTAGGGCCCGTCGGCTACGCTGCCTCAGGGCTGCGCTTCGTGGGGCGTCGCGGCAGGGCTGCGCGCCAGGCCTCTCCAGGGCCGCATAGACGGGCGGTTGTGCTGCGCCGCAGGCGGGTCCGTCTGGATCATTTCTGCCGGTTTAAACAATCGAGGAATCCGATCAGGCTGCGCAAGGCGGAAAAAGCGGGCGGTTCGGCTTATACCGGCTGACTGGGTCGAGTTTGAAGCTTTTCGGACGCCGCGGCCTGGCCGCTGATGCCGGCCAATCGTAGCTTTCCCTTTGGAATGAGTGGACCAAGCGGCCGGCGCCGCTGATGCCCCCGGCACGTGCCGGTCCGAAGTCGTGGCGGGTTTAGAAGGAGAAAAGCCATGCGGAAGCTTCATGTCGTCGGAGCGGTGTTGGCCGGCATGATGGCCGGGCCGGGGGCTATGGGGCAATCTGCGGAACCCTCGCTGGACAGCGTGGCGATGTACGGCATCACGCGCAGCGGCGGGCAGCTTATCCGCTACGAGCACGCCAGCGGCGAGCTCCGCACCATCGGAACCATCCGAACCCCCGACGGCTTGCCCATGACCGGCATCGACGCCGCTGCTTACATCCCCGGCTTCCAGAACCTCTTCGCCTTCTGGCTCGATCCGCAGGACGACCGCTGCAAGCTGGTCTATGTCGACCTGGAGACCGCTGCGGCCACGATCATCAACGACCAGATGGAAGGCGGCCGCATCACCGGCGCCACAGCCGTGCCCGTGGGCAACGGTCAGTGGACCGTCTACGCCGTCCAGCTCGCGCAGGCGCAGATGCCCTTCGAGGTGGCGGGCCTGGTCAATCTCAACCCCAATAACAGCCCGGACAACGAGTTCGTGCTGGTCCAGCCCAACGGCGTCACGATCACACGCGACCACCTGCACGCGGACGCCCCCGTCAGCGGCGACGGGACGTACTACCAGGGCGAGGCAACCGCGATCCGCTTCAGGCCCAAGGGCAACGGCCAGCAGAACCAGTTGATGATCGATGGCGAGCCCTACCCCCTCCAGAACAGCAACACCTACATCCTCCGGGGCCAGATGACGGTGCGGGTGTTCAACGACCACCTCAAGAACGGCAAGGCGATGGGCCACTGGTGGCTCCAGATCCTCTCGGGCACCGCGGTGTTCGTGGATGATCTGGCGGTCCAGACGCCCGATCGCCTGGTCAGCGTCGACCACCAGACCGGCACGGTGACGGAGCTGTTCCCGATCGACCGCGCCTACGAGAGCCTGGCGGCCCTGAGTCCAGGCGAGTTCTACGCCACGCACAGCAGCCAGCTTTACCGCATCGACGTGCTGAGCGAGTCTCAGACGCTGCTGGGCACGATACCCGCGACTGCGGTGCCGGCGATGGAGTACCTCCAGACCGCCCTGGCTGGGCACGAGAAGGGCTCGCACCAGTTGACCTTCATGGACACCCTCACCGCGGGGCAGATCGGCAGCTCCACCGTGGTCGGCAACACGGACCTGGGCACGATCATCTTCGTGCCGCTGGAGAGTGATCCCCTCATCAAGCCCGACGCCTTTGATTGACGGATTGACGGGCTGCCGGCGGCAAGCCGCCCTCCCTGCGGCCTTGCGCCGGCCTCGATGCCCGATCCATTCCGCCAGGCCAGCGCCGATCCATCACCTTGGATCGGCGCTTTTTTGCGCAGCAACGGGCGGATCAGCCCCATTCCAGCCTCGCCCTTACCAGGGATTCCCCCCTTCGCCACCAGACTGCCAAAATGGCATTTTGCCGGTATGGGATTCTCCCCGTAAATGATTGAATTTTCTGGCTTAAAGTTTTTTGAGGGGTGGCACGCGGATTGCACTTAGCCCAGTGCCGTCGCGGGGCGGTCAGGGGCCGGGCCCTGGGATTCCCGGCAGCCGGTTCGGTGTTGGGTTGCCAGAAAGGAGGTTTCCCATGCTTCCTGTTACGCGGCGTAGCGAAAGCCCCTTCGACCTGATTCAGCGGGAGATCGACCGGGCGTTTGATCGGCTGTGGGGGATGGGCGGTGACGGCGGCTACGCCACCGCGGCCTACCCCGTCGACATCCGGGAAGAGGACGAGGCCATCTACGTCGAGGCTGAGCTGCCCGGATTCAAGAAGGATCAGGTCGAGGTGTCGATCGAGCAGGGCGTGCTGACGATCAACGCAGCGCGCGAGGAGGAAAAGAAGGAGAAAGAGAAAGGCGTGCGCCACCTGCACGAGCGCCGCTTCACGCGGGTGTCGCGGAGCTTCCGCTTGCCCGTGGCGGTGGATGAGAACAAGGTGGAGGCCAAGCTCGATCAGGGCGTGCTGATGCTCCGCCTGCCCAAGCGGGAGGAGGTCAAGCCCCGGCGGATCGAGGTCAAGTGACCCTCGCCCGCAAATCGAGCACCCGGCTTGCCCACTGGCGATAGACGACTCATCCCCATAACTTCACCCCCGGAACTTCACCCCCGGAACTTCACCCCTCGGAGCCGCGGACCCTCTCCGCGGCTTCTTTTTTGGAAAACTTTTGGGAAAACCGCCCGTGGGAAAAGCGGCTGGCGCGGTCGGCGTGCGGATCGCGCGTATCTTCCTGGTCGCCCCGATGCCTTCACAGCAGGCGTGATTGCCATAAACTTAAGATCCGTAAGCTTTAGACTCATGACGCAGCGGGCGGGGGGGGGCGTCCGCTGATCTGGCGGGAGGGACATGGGATGGGCATGGCGGCGGACTTTCAGCATCGCGTCGAGGTGGTCACCGGCGACATCACACAACTGAGCGTGGACGCCATCGTCAACGCGGCCAATACGAGCCTGCTGGGCGGCGGGGGCGTGGACGGCGCCATCCACCGCGCCGCGGGCCCGCGGCTGCGCGAGCACAACGCCACCCTCGGCGGCTGCCCCACCGGAGCGGCCAAGCTCACACCCAGCTTCAACCTGGCTGACAGGGGCGTCCGATACATTATTCACACGGTCGGCCCGGTGTGGAACCGGCCTGACGATGCGGATGGAATCAAGCTTGGCGAGCTTCACGAGGACATCCTCCTGGCCTCGTGCTACGCCCGCAGCCTGGACCTGGCCACCCAGCACGGCTGCCGAAGCGTCGCCTTCCCCGCCATCTCCACCGGCGTGTACCGCTTCCCCAAGCCCCGTGCCGCCCGGATCGCCCTGGGGCACGTGCGCGGCCACCTGACGGGGCATGAGCTGCCTGAAAAGGTCGTTTTCTGCTGCTTCAGCGATGCGGACGCGGAGCTGTATCGGCAAATCATCACCTCGCATCGCCGATAAAGAAGGAGAAGCGGGCGGGGGCGAAAGCCCCGCGACGGCTTATGGTTCTGCCGCCTGCCGGCTTGCCGCGGGCAACGTCGGTCCATTCAGATCCACCGGATTACAAGAGCCCAACATGCCTGGCTTCCGCTACAACACCTGGCGATGCTTGGCGGCCCTGGTGCTGGTCGATGTGTTGTTCATGGCGATGTACGTCGTGCATGAGCTGACGGGCGCGCTATCGAACCGGCTGGCCATGATTGCGCGGGACCGCGGCGTGCCGGAGATGTACCAATACCTCAAGGCGGCGGCAGCAGCGGGGCTGGCGATCCTGATCTTCCGACGGCTGCGGCAGCCAACCTACCTGGTAGCAGCGGGGATCATGGCGTTTCTCATGCTCGATGACGGCCTCAGCCTGCACGAGCGGCTGGGCGACTGGTTCGCGGGCGCGCTGCAACTGGCTCAGCCGGCGCAGGCCTTGTCGATGGAGGCCGACGACCTGGGCGAGATGCTGGCTGTGGGCGGGTTCGGCATCGCTGGGCTGGCGGCGCTGGTG
>DASVCG010000515.1:0-6201 GCA_036381755.1 Phycisphaeraceae bacterium
GATCTGCCGTGCCGAGACAGCGGTGCAGGATTTCGCCCCTTGCCTGGACCTGGCCATCCCCGAGGCGCGTCGTCGGCCATGGTCGATCCACGACCCGCACCTCTACCGCCTCGCCATCGAGCTGCTCGACGAATCGGGCAACACCCTGGACCGCCTGGCCAGCTACGCCGGCCTGCGCAGCATCACCATCGACGACAAGGCCGTCTGCCTCAACGGCCAGCCCATTTTTCAGCGGCTGGTGCTCGATCAGGGCTATTACCCCGACGGCCTTATGACCGCACCCAGCGATGAAGCGCTGGTCCGCGACATCGAGCTGGCGCAGCGTGCCGGCTTCAACGGCGCTCGCCTGCATCAAAAAGTGTTCGAGGAGCGGTTCCTCTACCACGCCGACCGGCTGGGGTACCTGGTCTGGGGCGAGTTCGGCGACTGGGGCTGCGGCGGGCATGGCTGGGGCGTCGAGCAGCAAAACCCCACCGCCTCCTACATCACCCAGTGGCTCGAGGCGCTGGCGCGCGACTACTCCCACCCGTGCATCGTCGGCTGGTGCCCGCTCAACGAGACGCACGAGCCGATGCAGGACCACTTCATGCCGCTGGACGACGTCACCCGCGGCATGTTCCTGGCCACCAAGGCCATGGACCCCACCCGCCCCGTGCTCGACGCCTCCGGCTACAGCCATCGCGTGCCCGAAAGCGACATCTACGACGTGCACGATTACGAGCAGGACCCCGCCGCCTTCGCTGCGCACTACGCCGAGCTGGACCGCGGCAGGCACTTCCGCAACGACCAGCCGCCCCGCCGCGTCTGGTCGATCGACTGGCGCGGCCAGCCCTTCTTCGTCAGCGAGTTCGGCGGAACCTGGTGGAACCCCCAGTCCGCCGCGAACGATTCCTGGGGCTACGGCGAACGGCCCGGGACGATCCAGCAGTTCTACGAGCGGTTCGAGGGCCTGTGCCGGGCGCTGCTGGATCATCCGCTCATGTTCGGGTACTGCTACACCCAGCTCACCGACGTGTTCCAGGAGCAAAACGGCATCTACACCTTCGACCGCCAGCCCAAGTTCGACCTGGACCGCCTCCGCGCCATCCAGCAGCGCGCCGCGGCCATCGAGCAGGGCCGACCCGCACCACAAAGCCCCGCCCCGCAAGCCGCGGCCCCGGCGTAATGAACGCCGCCGAAACGCTAAGACAGCTACCGATCGGCCTGCGTCGGCGATCCAGAGTGATCTATAAAAAGCTATCTATAAAAAAGCGCTAAAAAATATGCTGCTGCGGCTCAGGTGGACGCGGTGACCGCCAGGATCACCAGCAGGCACAGCACCAGCACCCACCCCGCCAGGGCGATCCAGAACAGCGGCTGGGCGGTCAGGCTCTCGCTTTGGGGCAGGGCGACCAGTTGGGTCTCTTGGCCCGGGTCGTTGGATTGGGCCAGGGCTGAGAGGGCGGAGAGGTCGAACACCCGGCGGGCCTGGAGCGGCGGCTCGCCCCGCGCCACGGCTTCCAGATCCTCCAGCAGGTCGGCCGTCGAGCCGTAGCGCTGCTGGCGGTCCTTGGCCATGCACACCTCGATGATCTCCGAGATGCCGCTGCTCAGCTCGGGCACCAGGTGATCGGGCGGGACCAATTCCGCCTTCAGGTGCTTGTGCATCACCGCGGAGGGCGTGGGGCCCTCGAAGGGCACCTGCCCGGTGACCATGTGGTAGAGCGTGGCGCCGAAGCTGTAGATGTCGGCACGGAAGTCCACGTCGAGCTGGCCGCGGATCTGCTCGGGCGAGATGTAGTAGGGCGTGCCGTAGGCCTTGCCCTGCTCCGCCTCAGCGGCTTCGCGGTCGCTGACGGCGCGGGCCAGGCCCATGTCCGCCAGCTTGGCCGCCCCGTCGGGGGTGATCATGATGTTCTTGGGCTTGACGTCGCGGTGGATGAACCCGGCGTTGTGGGCGTGCTCCAGGGCGCGGGCGATCTGGATGGCGATGTTGAGCGCTTCCTTTTCGCTGTACCGGCCGTGCTGGGTGATGTGGTCGAAGACCGTGTGGCCCTCGACGTACTCCATCACGAAATAGTGGGTGTCGCCGGCCTTGGCCACGTCGATGGCCTGCACGATGTTGGGGTGGTTGAGCTTGGCGGCGGCCTTGCCCTCGGCGTAGAAGCGCTCGACGAACTGGGGGTTGTTGGTGTGCTTGTGCGGCAGGATCTTGATCGCCACGGGGCGGTCCAGGCTCAGTTGTTTGGCCTTGTAGACCGTCGCCATGGCCCCCGAGCCCAGCTTCTGGATGATCCGATAACCCGGGATCTTGTCACCGACGCGCTGCTCCTCCACCTCCGGGCGCAGGCGGGCGATCTGCTTGCGCGTCACCACCCCCTGGCGCACCAGCAGCTCCGCCAGGCTCATCTGGTTGGCGTTGCGCTGCTGCTCCAGGCACTGCTGGACCTCTTCAGCCGTCGCCAGCCCTTTTTCCACCACGAGCCGGCCCAGCGTCGAATCCAGACTGGATTGGGGCAAGTCCGCCATAGGTCGAACAAAAGTGAATCTACACGACCGAGCCAGAGGGGCCGGCCGTGTGAAATGAGGTAACCTACCGCTACAAACGCGGACAGTATGTCCGGCCGGCTGGAATGTCAACTCGCGCCATGGCTCCGTGCCTCGCTGCGCCCCGGCGGGCTGGGCGTGCAAAGCCCATCCCTTACTATTACAATCGGCCACCGACCCGGCCCAAAACAGGGTGGAGCCCACCGATATGCTCTTGCTGGCACCAAGCGACGGGGTGATTAACGAGCGGCTGGCAGCGGAGCTGGCCGAGGTCGAGTCCCGTTTCGCGGCCGAGCTGCTCAGCGACCTGCCCTGCGTCAACGACCTGGTGGCGCACGTGGAGCGCTACCGGGGCAAGATGCTCCGCCCGACGCTGGTGCTGCTGTCGGCGATGGCCACCGCCTCGCACCGCTCCGAGCCCACCGAGGACCACCGCATCATCGCCACCGTCCTGGAGATGGTGCACATGGCCACGCTGGTGCACGACGATATCCTCGACGAGGCCCAGATGCGCCGCGGCGGGGCCACCCTCAACCACCTGGCCGGCAACGAGGCCGCGGTGATGCTGGGCGACTACCTCATCAGCCACGCCTACCACCTGTGCTCCTCGCTCAACCGCCCCGACGTCAGCCAGATCATCGCCCGCGTCACCAACACCATCTGCGAGGGCGAGCTGCTGCAACTGGCCAACCGCAATAACTGGGCCCTGGATGAGCGGACCTATTTCGAGATCATCCGCCGCAAGACCGCCTGCCTCTCGGGCGTCTGCTGCCGACTGGCCGCGATGATCAACGAGGCCGAGCCGGCCACCGTCGCCGCCCTGGACAGCTACGGCGAGAAGCTGGGCGTGGCCTTCCAGATCATCGACGACCTGCTGGACCTGACCGGCGAGGAAAAGACCGTCGGCAAGACCCTGGGCCGCGACCTGGAAAAAGGCAAGCTCACCCTCCCGCTGATCCACTGCCTGGCCACCGCCGCGCCCGACCAGCGCCAGGCGCTGGTGTCGCTTCTGGACCGGGCGCGGGCATCCGCCGGTAGCGCCCAGCCCGAGCCGGCCCTCCACGACCGCCTGGCCCAGATCCAGGAGCAGCTCCGCCGCAGCGGATCGGTCGCCTACGCCCGGCAGCACGCCGCCCGGCTCATCCAGATGGCCAAGGCCGGCCTGGTCGAGCACCTGCCCGATTCCCCCGCCCGCTCGCTCATGCTGGAAATGGCAGACGCGGTGCTGGTCCGCCGATCCTAGCCCGCCCCGCACAGCAGGAAACAGCAGGAAGATGATTTGACCCATCGCCAATTGGGAAAGATCGCTCGTCTACGTCCGCGACGGCTGCGGAAACCCCAGCCGCGGGAAACAGCGATCAGAAATTTCGGACCCCCGGCCGAGCAGCGATCGGCAATCCCGAACTTCCCTCCCTTGCCCAGCTTGCATCTACGGGATTGTCGTAGCGGGCCATCCCCGGGTCTCCTGAGTTTTCTTCCCCTGATTCCTGCACGGGGGCGGGAGCCGGCTTAAAATCAGATGGACGGGTTGACCGATCCGATAAATAGGATTCGCCCTCTGGGGGAAAGGGGCATAGGGGCCTGGCAGGGGCTCGAGGCAGGTAGAAGCTCATGGACACTCGCCCGCGCGTCCTGGTATTTGCGGGGAAGGTGACGCGGAACCACCCGGTGGTTCAGGTCCTGAGCCAGCATTTCCAGGTCGACGTTTCAGACCGGATGGACGAAGCGCTGGCGGCTCTGCGGCAGGAGGATTATCACGCCGTCTTCGCCGATGTGGGCGACTTTTTGCCCCTGGAGCGCGGGCTGGTGGGGGAGAAATCCAGCCTGATCCTCAACACCATCGGCGAGGGCGTGTGCATCGTCGACGCTGACGGACGCTGTAGCTGGTCCAACAAGCGCATGCGCGGCTTTGCGCCGGAAGTCGTCGAACACGTCAGGCGGATCTGCACGCAAGCCCTCTCCATCTTTTCCGCTCAAACCAGCCCCCCCAGCGACCTTTCCATCCCCCGCAGCAAAAAGTTCACCTTCCAGGCCAACCAGCGCTACTTCGAGATGATCTGCTCGCCCGTCACCGGGCAGGACGCCCGCATCCAGCAGGTGGTGGGGGTGGTCTGGGACGCCACCAGCGGCAAGCGGCTCCAGACCAAGATCGACGCCATCGACGCCGCCGGCCGCGAGCTGGCCCGGATCGAGTCCGACGCGGTGGCCAAGCTCTCGCCCTCCGAGCGGCTGCGTCTGCTCCAGGACAAGATCATCAAGTACTCCAAGGACCTGATGCACTTCGACCACTTCGCCATCCGTCTGCTGGACAAGCGGACGAACCGGCTGGAGGTGGTCATTGCCGAGGGCCTGCCGCCTGAGGCGCTGGAGATCGACCTCTACGCCCAGCCCGAGGGCAACGGCATCTCCGGCTACGTTGCCGCCACCGGCCGCAGCTACATCTGCCACGACACCGAAAAAGACCCGCGCTACGTCCTGGGCCTGCGGCACAACAAGAGCTCGCTGACGGTGCCGCTGATGCTCTTTGACGAGGTGGTGGGGGTGTACAACATCGAGTCGGAGCAGGTCGGCGCGTTCACCGAGGACGACCGCCAGTTCGCCGAGATCTTCGGGCGGTACGTGGCCCTGGCGCTGAACATTTTGGACCTCTTGGTGGTGGAGCGCTACACGACCAGCGGGCAGATCACCGACAGCGTCGTGCAGGAGATGGCCCAGCCGCTCAACGACATCCTCACCGAGGCCCAGACGCTGATGGAGGAGTACATCGGCGACGACACGATGCGCGGCAGGCTCAACCGCATCGTGGAGCACGTCGAGTCGATCCGCCACACCATCCGCGACGTGGCCGCTGGGCCCAAGACGATCCTGGGCAAGGAGCAGGTCAAGACCGCGGCGGAGGACCCGCTGCTGGCCCGCCGGCGCATCCTCGTGGCCGACGACGAGCCGCACATGCGCAACACCATCGGCGACATCCTGCGCAAGTACGGCGCCGCGGTGCAATTGGCCAAGGACGGCTACGAGGCGTGCATGCTCCTGGAGCAGGAGCCCTTCGACCTGGTGATCTCCGACATCAAGATGCCGTACCGCAACGGCTATGAGATCTTCGCCGCTGCCCGCCGCCAGCGCGAGGATCTGCCCGTGGTGCTCATGACCGGCTTCGGGTACGACCCGCACCACTCGATCGTCCGCGCCAGCCAGGAGGGGCTCTCCAGCGTGCTGTTCAAGCCCTTCAAGGTGGATCAGCTCATGGAGGAGGTGCGCAAGGCGCTGACGGCACAGGCGGGCAAGGATCAGGCGTCCGCCCCGTCGTCGGGCCAGGCGACCCAGGCCGGTTAATCGCGATGGCTGACGTTTTCCAGGAGGGGCCGCCTCGGTCAGGCCGGCACGCCGCGGCGGTGGCGCTCGTCCGGGCTGCGCGCCGCTTCCCGCATCTGACCCCCTCCACCGTCACGGTGGAGAACCTCTCGCATAGCGAAGCCCAACTGGCGGTGGCGATCCACCGCACGGTGCTGCAGCGCTGGCTGACGCTGACCTACCTGCTGGACCGCTTCACCAGGCCAGCGATGGCCCGCCTGGAGCCATCTTTGCGCGCGGTGCTGCTGGTCGGCGCAGCCCAGCTCCTGTTCCTGCCGCGCCAGCCGGCCTACGCCGTGGTCAGCGAGTCGGTCGAACTGG
>DASVCG010000516.1:0-5466 GCA_036381755.1 Phycisphaeraceae bacterium
AGTCGGCGCCCATGTTGGGGACGTAGACGTTCGAGCCGGTGTCGATGGCCGCTTGCAGCGCCGCGGTGGCGTCGGCCGCGTCGTATCCGAAAGCGGAGGCGTCGACGTAACCGGGCGGGGCCGCTGCCGAGGTCAGCCGAACCCACCCCAGCAAAATCCCCAAAGCCGCAGCGAGGCCGCGTGAATTCATGGTGCTGCGCACGATCGGTCAGCTCCGTCGCGTGCTCATCATCGATCATCAAACCAGCCGCAATGCGGGCGAACGCTGTCGGGCGTCCGCCCTCATCTTGGTGAACGGGCGATCAGCGACGGCGCATCACGAACAGCGCCAAAGCGCCGCCCATCAGCGCCATGCTGGCCGGCTCGGGGACCGCGCGGAGATTCGCGTTGACTTCCAGCGACCCGATCGCGAGGCGGGCGCTGCTATAGCCCCCCTGAAAGACATCGCTGATCGCCACGTAAAACGTCGTGGCGCCGACGGGGATGTCCAAGGTCACAAGGCCGGTGTAGGTGTTGAACCCCCCGCCCCCGCCGAACCGCTCGCGCATCGTCACGCGGTCAAAATCCCCGTCGTTGAGCAGCCAGTAAAGCCCGCCGGGAATGCTGACCGAGGTGTGGATGCCCACCCAGGCGTTGTCGCCGTGAAACGTGTCGGGGTCGTGTCGGAAATACACGTTCATCGCGACGGTGCCGCCCGTGTCCGTCTCGTATCCCGACTGAACGACGAACTTGTAGATGATCGTGCCGGTTTCGCCGTTGGCGTTGCGGCCGACCATGGCATAAGGCAGGAAGATGTCGCCGTGAACGCCGTCGGGGCCGTCCGCGGCCTGATGCTCGAAGTCGGCGATGCCGTCCGCGGTGGACGAGCCCAGCAGGCTGTACGCCTCGCTGGTGAAGGTTGCAAAGGTGGACAGGTCCGCTGTGAATGTCGGCGACGCGCTGGTCAGGACGTGGTCTTTGCTGTTGTCGAGCGTGGTAAAGCCGGTCTGCGGCGAAGCTGTGACAGTGCCGGCTTCAGCGTCCGGCGCGGCATAAGCCATCAAGATTGAAATAATAGATAGAACGACAAATTCGATTCCGATTCGCCTGGATCGTCTGAACATGGCGTTCCTCCAAGAAGGGAAGTTTGGGAAAGACGGGCACGAGATAGAACATGGATGAAGAGTCCTTCACGTCCGATGAACGCTACCCATTCGACAGCCGCAGGGCCGACGCTCGCGGCGGGGCCGTGGTGTCGTGGTCGACGACGTAGGTCTCTAGCAGCACGCTCTGATTGCGCAGGCCGGACTTGCCCTCGATCAGGTCCAGCAGAATCCGCACGACGTGAGTGCCCAGCAGGCGTTTGTCGTAGCCGATCGAGGTCAGGCGCAATCCGCTCCGGGACCGGATGTCCATGTCGTCGAACCCGATGATGGACAGGTCCCGCGGGATGCGCACGCCCATGTCGGCCCACGCGTCGGCGCAGCGCACAGCCACGATGTCGCCGGTGATGTAAGCAGCGGTCGCCCCCGACTCGATCACCGCGCGGCAAACGCGCTGAACCTGCTCGTCCGTGGCGTTGAGGTCCGCCAGCTCCTGCATGCAGACAGGCTCCAGCCGGTGCGCCGCAAGGCCGGCAACAGCCCCGGCTTTCAGGTCGATGTAGAACTCGTAAGGCTCGGTGCGCGTCACCAGGGCAATGCGGCGGTGGCCCAGCGCAACCAGCTTGTCGATCGCGTGCGTCCCCGCGCCGTAGAAATCCACCCCCACCGAGCTGAACTGGCCATGCCTGGGGATGCGATTGATGGCCACGACGGGCATCCCCGAGGCCAGCGCGCGGTCCATATACCCGTCTTCATCGGTGACGCCGATCAGCACCAGCCCGTCGACATCCCCCTTCTCCAGCGCCTGCTCGAAGATCAGATCGTGCTTGTAGTGCTTGGTCCCCGAAACCACGGACAGATGGGCGTGCGTGCGGACCGCGTGCTCGCGGATGGCGTTGACCCAGGTCCGCACCAGATCGACGAATGGGCCGGTTGCCACGCGCGGCGCATAAACCACCAGGAGGTTGACGGGATCGGTGGGGGCCTGCGTCGATTCCCGATCAGCACGCGGCCGACCGGGAGTCCGAAGCCGGTAGTTGAAGCGCTCAGCAACGGCGCGGACGCGACGCTCGGTTTCCGCCGAGATCGACCCGCGGCCGTTGAGCACCAGCGACACGGTGGCCGGCGAGACGCGAGCGTGATTGGCGATTTCGCGGACAGTAGCCATGGCCGATCATCAGGCAAATGTTAAATTAAATGTTTACTTGCACGGCTTTTACTGATACAGCGATTCTCACCAGAAAAAAGGTCAAAATCGAGAGCATTCCGCAGCCATAATTAACTTATTTACTAAACATTATTCAATAATGTTTATCTGGCGTCGCGCCGCGCTTGGGCAAGCGCTCAACGCGCCTGGACCTTCCCTTGGAGCTTGCGCACGTTTTCCAGATAGTGGCGCTCCGCATCAATCAGGTGCGCGCGCATGGCGGCTGCAGCGGCGTCCGCGTCCCCCGCCTCGATCGCGGCGACGATCTGATCGTGCGAACCGATCAAATGCTCCAGCGTCTCGCCAGTCTGAAACTCCGGCGAGCTCTGGAACACCTGCTGCTCGATCCTCCACTTCTCAAAAATATCCTGCAGCCGCTTGCAGCCGGACGCGTCGATAATGTGCTGGTGGAACTTCATGTCGAACTCGACGTACGCGGCAATATCTTCCCCGCGCGCCAAGTCATTAAGCCGGTCGTTCAGCTCGCGCAACGCCGCTCGCTCGGATAGGCTCGCCCGCTCCACAAACAGCCGACACGCCTCCGATTCCAGCCCGCGCCGCACGCAGTACAGCTCGCAGATGTCCTCCACGGTCGCTTCCTTCACGAAGCTGCCTAAGTGGGGCACATGGATCACAAGGCCGTCGCGCTCCAGGCGACGAAGCGCTTCGATGACGGGCATCACGCTGGTCCCGAGCTCCTTGGCCAGCTTTTGCTGAACGAGCCGATCACCGACGCTGAGCTGCCGTGAGACAATCATGGATTTGAGCTTTTCATAAACCCCGACGTTCAAGCTCTTGACCCGGGGCCCTGCGGTCGCCTGGTTCATCGTCAACCCGCCTTTCGCGTGCAGCGGCCAATCCATTTCCAAAGCCGCGCCGCATTTTCAGATACTCGACCCCCGAAAGCCCGTGAGCAGCGGCCGATCCACCCCCCAAGGCCGCGTTGCAACTTCTGTGTGGCGTAGCGTCGGCCGAGGTACGCAGCGGCCAACTCACTTCCAAGGCCGTGCAGCAACCGAAATTATTACATTCAATATAATCTAATAATGTAAAATAATAAAGGTCGTTCCGCGCATCAAGAGAATTATTTAGATCCCTCAGTAAATATTTATATTTTATTGTCAGTAAATAGGTTGCGGATTTGTTGGTATGGGCCGCGATGTGAAGCATGGGGTTCGGCGCTACCCGCTCGATCAGGGCCTGGCGACAGGGATGGCGACAAGAATGGCGCAGGTGGCCCAAGCAGGCGGGGGCAATGCCGATCCACGCTTACCGCCGACGGGCTCATCCGTGCCTTACGAAGTTCCGGTTCCCTTCGCAGGCCCGCATCGTCACGGAAAAGCAAATGACCGGTTCGCTTCTGGAAGCCTCTGGGATCGAGGCGTGTCAGCAGCGACCAGACGACCCCCGAAAGCCGCTGCGACGCTTTGATGCTGATCGTGCGGATCGAGGGTGAACAGTTGTTGTTGAGGCTCTTGCTTCGGAGCGATCGCGCCGCAAGGCCAGCGTGGCGTCAGACCGCGGCTTTATCGACACGAACCCCATCCGGATCCACGATCAGGCTCAGTTGAATCGCCTCGGCTTCGATCGTCAGCGTATATCGGCCGGGGATCGGAGAGCTGACCTGAATGCTGTTGAGCCGCTGGCCCGCCAGCACGCGCAAGGCGCGGTTGGTTTGAGCCAGCTCCTCATCCGCTGACTTGCCGCGCGGCGTGCGCCGGTAAAGCGCCTGGAGGATGCGCTCCCCCTCAGCACGGTGCGCGTGGCGCGCCCGGCCGCTGCTCAGGAGCAGCTCCAGCACGGTCTGCAGCGTCGCCAAGTGCTCCGCGGGAACCTGGCCGTCGCTTACCGCCTCGGCCAAAGCCTGGTAAGGCGCCCGGCGTTGATCGGGCAACGCCGCCAAGAGCGCCTCAAGCTCATCGCGAAGCAGTTGACGCTCCTGCTCCTCCAGCGACAGCGGCTCGCGAGCGGGCTGCGGGGCGGTAGGTGTGGGTGGATTGCTCATTGCGCCAGAGCCGATATTGACGCCGGCTCGCGAACAAAAAAGCCGGCGCGGGGTTAGATGCCCTCGCCGTCCTTGTGCGAATCGCCCAGGATGGCGTGGGCCTCATGCTCGAAGCCGCCGGTCTCGATCGGGCAGTGAATGCCGCACTCCTTGGGAGCGTTCTTCTCCCACCACCACCGCCCCGCGCGGCTGTCCTCGCCGGGCTTGATCGGCCGGGTGCACGGCCCGCAGCCGATGCTGGTGTAGCCCCGCGCGTACAGCGGGTGCGTGGGCACGTCATGCTCGCGCACGTAATCCCACACCTCCTGCTCGGACCAGTCGGCCAGCGGGTTGATCTTGACGATGCCGTGGTGGTCGTGGTCGATCTCCGCCTTGCGGATGTTGGACCGCGACGCCCACTGGTCGCGCCGCAGGCCGGTGAACCAGGCGTCCAGCCCCGACAGCGCCCGCAAAAGCGGCCGCACCTTGCGCACGTGGCAGCACAGCAGCCGCTTGGGCACGTCCTGGTAGAACAGGTTCACGCCGTTGCGGTTGACCATCACCTCCACCTGATGCGCATCGGGGAAGTAAACCTCCAGCCGGGCCTTGGGGTAGCGCTGCCTCACCTGCTCGATGAACTCGTAGGTTTCCCGCGGCAGCCGGCCGGTGTCCACCGTGACCACCCGCAGCTCCGGGCGGATGCGGTACGCCATGTCCAGCACCGCCATGCCGTCAACCTGGAACGCGGTGACCATCGCCACGTAATCGCCGAACGTCTCCAGCCCCCACTGGATCACGTCCTGCGGCGTTTGATCGTCCAGCTCCAGGGCGATCTCGCCCAGCTCCAGCTCGTCAAAGACGACCCGCTCACGCTGCACAGCCTGCTCAGTTTGGGTGGTGCTCATGGGTTACTCACCAAGCGAAAGTCAAAAATAATTTTCGTATTCGTTCCCGTTGCGTCCGTGCTGCGCCGGCCCGATCAGCCACGCCGGCGTCGCTTCTTATTTGGAAGCGGAGGTCGGCGCTGCCGCCTCCCCGCCCGTGCCGATCGCCACAAGCTGCTCGTCGCTGCGATCGTCGCAGAACTGGCGGAAAGACAAATCCTCCTGCGTGTCCTGCGCCTCGAGCCAGGCGGCGATGAGCCGCTGAAGGTGGTCGATGACCTCATCGGTGCGGACGCGGCGGAAGACGGG
>DASVCG010000517.1:0-2092 GCA_036381755.1 Phycisphaeraceae bacterium
GATCCGCGGGGAGTACCACGCGGGTCAGAAGCGGTGGTGGTTCAGTTGCCCGCTGTGGCACACCGGCCAGGCGGTCAAGGCGCTGCTGCTGGCTTCCCAGCGCCTCCAGGAGCCCCGCTTCCTCGAGGGCGCCCAGCTCGGCGCCCGGTTCATCCTCAACCAGCAGGTGTGGGACCCTTCCGACCCCAACCACGGCCTGCTCCTGGCCTACGAGGACCTGGACGGCCAGGTCAACACCTCCGCGATCATGGAGACGCTCGACGGCCTGATGCTCCTGGCCGACCACCTCGCCTCGCCCCCCATGTGGCAGCGGGTCGCCGCGGCGGGCCAGTTCCTCCTGGAGCGGCTCTACGTGCCCGAGCAGGGGGTGTTCCTGGACCACTACTGCCCGGCCCAGCGGCGGGCGGTGCAGACGCCCTTCGCCACCAAGGGCGGGGTGGTGGGCCGGCCGCTTCTGGAGGACGCGGTCCTGCTCAAGCTCTACGACCACACCGGCCAGGACGCATTCCTCCAGGCGCACCTGAAGGTGTCCGAGCGGCTGGTGGCCGACCAGAACCCCCCGGGCAACTGGGTCGACTACTGGCCCTGCCACGCCGGCCAGGGCCGGTTCCACCCCCGCCAGACCTACTGGTGGGCGCTGCCCTTGATCGAGACCTACCGGCGGACCGGCCAGGCCCGGTTCCTGGAGACGGCGATCGCCTCGGGCCGGTTCTGCCGGCGGGCGATGCGGGCCGACGGGGGGTACATCCGCGGCACCTACGCCGACTTCAACACCGACTCGTTCGGGCACGAGACCTCCGGCTCGGCCTGCGCCGCCTTGCTGTTCCTGCGGCTGCTGGAGGTCACCGGCGACGCCCAGTGGCTCGAGCCGGCCCAGCGGGCGCTGCGCTTCGGCATGCGGGTGCAGTTCCGCGAGCCGCAGGACAAAAACCTCCGCGGCGCGGTGCTGGAGAAGGTGCTGCCGCCGGACGGGACGGACCGCTCGCCCTACTACCTGCGCGACCTGGGCACGATCTTCTTCACCCTCGCCGCCACCAGGTACCTCGAGGTCGTCGAGACGCTGTAGGCCGCATTCCACAAGCCTCGAAGCTGTTGGGGGCTCGCGCTTGTTGCATCATCTGCGTTGTCATCAGCGATTGATGCGTCAAATCCGGTTGGCAGGGTGACGGGGTGCAGCCGGCAAGCGGGCATGGGCAAGCCGATCTCACGTCAAGCAGAAAGGAGAGCCTGATGCGGTGGACCGCCTGGGTGATCGGTGCGTGGCTGGCAACGATGGCCGCCGCTGCGGCGCAAAGCGGACAGGCCGGGGCCGACCCGGTGGTGCTGGTCCGCGACGGCGAAGCCCGCTGCGCGATCGTCGTGCAGACCGATGGCGAGCCGCAACTGCTTGAAGCCGCCAAGCTGCTGGCCGATTACATCCATCAGAGCACCGGCGCCGAGCCGCCCGTCAGCGAGCAACCCCCTGGGGATGACAGCCTCGTGCAGATTCACATCGGGGCGACCTCTTACGTTCGCGGGCTTCAGCCGGCGCTGCCGTGGCGCGATCTGGACGAAGAGGGCTTCCTGATCGCGTTCCCCCAGCCCGATCGGATCGTGCTGATCGGCGGGGCGGCTACGGGCACGCGGTTCGCTGTCTGTGAGTTTTTGGAGCGCTACGTCGGCGTGCGATGGCTCATGCCCGGCCCCTTCGGTACACACGTACCCCAGCGCCGGACGATCGAAGTGCCGACCGAGAACGTCCGGGAGGAGCCGGCGTTCCTCTCACGCCAGTTGAGCGGCCTCAACAGTCCGGACGAGAAAGACTGGTCGCAGTTCGCCAGGCTGCGCGGGCGCATCAAATTTCACCACCAGCTCATCAGGCTGTTTCCGCCGAGCGTCTATGCCCAGACGCACCCGGAGTTTTTCCCCTTGATCGACGGCAAGCGGCGCCTGCCCAGCAGTGACAGCGACTACAAGTGGCAGCCCTGCTTCACCAACCCCGCTGTGGCGCAGGAGGCGATCCACAAGATCTGCGAATACTTCGATCAGCACCCCGGGGCCGTTTCCTATTCCCTGGGCGTCAATGACACCAGAACGGAAAGCTGGTGTCAGT
>DASVCG010000518.1:0-2568 GCA_036381755.1 Phycisphaeraceae bacterium
TAGATCTGGCCGTCGATGTCCCCGGCGATGTCCAGCACCTGCTTGACGGACACCTGGATCGTGCGCGGCTGACCGTCCGGGCCGATCATCCGGGCCTGGATGAAGTCTTGGCCCTCCTTGGCGGCCTCGACGGCGTGCTCCAGCAGGAGCTTTTCGTCCACGTCGCCGGGGTCGAAGGCGATGAAGTGCCTGGCCAGCTCAGCACGGAAAGCGTCGATCCTGGCCTGCACCTGGGGCAAGCCTGCCACGTGGGTCATGGGGAAGGAGGGGTAGACCTTCCGCATCCGGGGTTGGCAGATCAGGCGGTAGCAGGTCTGGATGGTTTCCTGGTGCCTGCCGCGGGCCAGGATGTAAAACCGGTCCGCGCAGTCCAGCGCCTGGGCCAAAAGCTCCGTGGCCATGATCTCCTCCTCGCGCCACACCATCAGGTCCTTGAGCGTGGCGTCGAGGGTGTGCTCCGCCTGGAGGCGGTGGTGGATCACCTCGATGTTGTCCACCAGGCAGATGAGCGTGTCGGGCTCCAGCGCGCGGGCCTGGTCGAAGTCGAACGCGCTGAACAGGCCGTGCCGCCAGCGGAACGTGGCGTGGGTGTTCACCAGGATGTGCGGCTTGTCGCGGGCGTCGGCGATGATGTCCTTGAACACAGCCCGGCGGAGCGAGTGCAGCCGGCTCAGCGACAGGTCCAGGATGCGCCCGGGCCGCACGTCGCGGGCCTCGGCGTACATCCTCTGCCCCACGTTGTACAGCTCGACCCGCTGGCCCTGCTCCGCGGCGAAGCGCACCACCTGCTCCAGGTACGCCCGCTTGTCCATGCCGACCTGGCCCGTGACGATCGCCCGCATCCGCTTAGATTCCCGCGAAAAAAGGTTTAAAGCGGTGATTATAGCGGCCCCCGCTCCAGCCACCCCCGCTGGGCCGCCCGCGGGCCTTTCCCTCATTTCACTCAAACGTCTTGCCCGATCGCCGCAAACAAGACATCATGAAAGGCCGGGGCTATCCTTTCCATTGCCCCAGCGGGCTCTCGACACACCCAGGAGACGCTGCATGCCGAACCTCACCCTTCCCCTGTCGCTGGCCCAGAACGCGGGCACCATCGGGCTGGTCATCGCCCTGGTCATCGCCGGCCTGATCGCCCTGTTCTTCGTGTTATTTGTGCTGAAGTACGCCAATCTGTGGCTCCAGGCCACGCTCTCCGGGGCGCACGTGGGCTTCCTGGACCTGATCGGCATGCAGTTCCGCAAGGTGGACCCGCGGGTGATCGTGCTCTCGCGCATCCGCGCGGTCAAAGCCGGGCTCAGCATCTCCACCGCGCAGCTCGAAACGCACTACCTGGCCGGCGGGCGCGTGCCGACGGTGGTCACCGCCCTGATCGCCGCGGACCGCGCCAAGATCGACCTGCCCTGGGACACCGCCTGCGCCATCGACCTGGCTGGCCGCGACATCCTCGACGCGGTGCAGACCTCGGTGAACCCCAAGGTGATCGACTGCCCCAATCCCGCCCAGGGCCGCGCCACCATCGACGCGGTGGCCCAGGACGGCATCCAGCTCAAGTGCCGTGCCCGCGTGACCGTGCGGGCCAACATCGCCCGGCTCGTGGGCGGAGCCACCGAGGAAACCATCGTCGCCCGCGTCGGCGAGGGCATCGTCACCACCATCGGCTCCTCCTCCAGCCACAAGGCCGTCCTGGAGAACCCCGACCGCATCTCCAAGACGGTGCTGCAAAAGGGCCTGGACGCGGGCACCGCGTTCGAGATCCTCTCCATCGACATCGCCGACATCGACGTGGGCGACAACATCGGCGCCAAGCTCCAGGCCGACCAGGCCGAGGCCGACAAGCGACGCTTCCAGGCCGAGGCCGAAAAGCGCCGCGCCATGGCCGTGGCCCAGGAGCAGGAGTTCCGTGCTGAGGAGCAGAAAAACCGCGCCCTGGTCGTCCTGGCTGAGGCGGAAATCCCCAAGGCGATGGCTGAGGCGTTCCGCAGCGGCAACCTGGGCATCATGGACTACTACCGCCTGCGCAACATCCAGGCTGATACGTCCATGCGCAGCAGCATCGCCGAGCAGGACGGCGGCACGCCCTCCCAATCCTGACCCGCCGGCCCAGCGATACCCCCAAACCGTCAGCCGCCCTAAACTGGGCGTCGATGGAGCTGCAATTCGCCGACCGCTGCTCGCTGAGCCTGGACCGCCCGCGGATCGTGGGCGTGCTCAATATCACGCCCGACAGCTTTTCCGACGGCGGGCGATGGGTCGACCTGGACGCCGCGGTGGCGCACGGCCTGGCGATGGCGGCTGCGGGGGCGGACCTGATCGACGTGGGCGGCGAATCCACCCGGCCAGGCGCTGCCCGCGTCGATGCCCAGGAGCAGTGCAGGCGCGTGATCGAGCCCATCCGCCGCCTCCGCGCTGCGCTGGATGAGCAATTCCCCGCGGTGCAGATCAGCATCGACACGACGCTTAGCCAGGTGGCCCAGCCGGCCCTGGACGCCGGCGCAACGATGCTCAACGACATCTCCGCCGGCCGGGAGGACCCTTCCCTGCTCGCCCTGGCCGCGTCCCGCCGCGTGC
>DASVCG010000519.1:0-2851 GCA_036381755.1 Phycisphaeraceae bacterium
CGCGCGGCTCGCAGTACGAGAAGGTCATCTCCAACATCGAGGAGGTCCGCGCCCGCGGCGGGCGGATCATGGCGGTCGCCACCGAGGGCGATGAACGAATCCAGCGCTACGCTGAGTCGATCTTCTACGTCCCCGACGTGCCCGAACCGCTCCAGCCGCTGTTGACCGTCATCCCCCTCCAGCTCTTGGCCTACCACGCCGCGGTCCTGCGCGGCCAGGATGTGGACAAGCCCCGCAACTTGGCCAAGAGCGTCACCGTGGAGTAAGGCAGGGGACAGACGGCAGGGGCGGACAAAAATCTCTCTCTTCCCGTGCCTCTATGTCTCTATGGTTTATCTTTTCCTGCCCTCTGCCCCCTATCCGCTACCCTCTGCCTTAACCGCCTGCCTCACCACGGGCGCAGGTTGACGATGCCCTGGGTGAAGCGGCCGGGGCAGGGTCGGCGGTGGAGGGTGTAAAGAGGCACGTGCGGCCGACAGAACAGCCGCGGCATCACACCCGCACGCCCCACGCCACGCGAAATGGCCGCCAGCGTGTCGCGATGACGCAGCAAGCCCGAGGTCAGCCGCAGCGGCAGGTCGGTCGAGTTCACCAGCGCATGACCCGTCGGCAGCCGACACTGCCCCCCGTGCGTGTGCCCGCACAAAAACAGGTCCGCGCCCAGGTCCGCAGCGGTGGTGATGCTGCTGGGCCCGTGACACAAAAGCAGCCGTAGGGGACGCTCAGACTCCTCTGTTGCGTCCGCGTCCGCCTCTCCGTCGCGGTGCAGCGCCAGGGCGACACTGTCGGGCTCCAGGTGGCCCGGCATGCCTAATCCCATCAGCTCGATGGGCTTCTGGGGCAGCCAGCATCGCTCGTCGCACAGCCAGCGCACCGGCAGATCCGCCACAGCGTCGCGCAGTTGGGCGGTGTCATGGTTGCCAAAGACGCCGAAGGCCCCCAGGCTTGGACGCACCTGGTCCAGAAGCTTGGTGAGAAACCTGGCCGCCGCCGGCTCATCGCCCGGCTGATCCATGTAATCCCCCGTCAGCACCAGCAGGTCCAGGCGGATACGGCCGAGCTGGCCGATCAGCCGCTGATGGAACCCGTCTAGCCGGCGAACATGCAGGTCGCTCAGGTGCGCGATGCGCAACCCCTCCAGCGACACGGGCAGGTGCGGCAGAGGCAGGTCGATCGGCTCGATGAGGCCGTAGTTCAACGGCATGGAAGGTCGAAGATCCTCCCGCGGTCAGTGGTCGGCTCGCCCCGCCCCCGGAAGTTCTCCCCCCGCCCCCGGAAGTTTTCCCTCCCGGAAGTGCCCCCCGAAAATACCCCCCGGCCCCCGGAAGCGTCTCCGGGAAGTTCCCCCCGGAAATTCTCCTTTCGGAAGTCTTCCCCTGGCATTTTCGCCCCGTGGGGAGGCTCGTTGGCGGGTGACGGCTTGTCAGGGCCGGCAGGAGGCAATATCTTAAGTTGAAGAGGGCGGGCTGTATAGGTGCGGCGCCGGTCGCGCCGCATGGCTGGCAGGCTCGGGGTCCACACGGCCACACATCAGGAGTCAGTCCGATGGCCAAGATGTTCTACACGTTGACGGAAGCCGCGGAAAAGCTGGGCGTCAGTGAGGATCAGGTCAAAGAGCTGGCCGCTGGCGGCAAGCTCCAGCAGTTCCGCGACCGCGACAAGCTCATGTTCAAGCGCGAGCAGGTCGACGCCCTGGTCGCCCAGCAGACCGCCCCCATGGAGGAATCCTCCGGCCCGATCCCCCTGGTCGACAGCAGCGACACCGACTCGCTCAACCTCTCCCCCGCGGACACCGGCCCGGGCGGCACGCGCCAGTCGGGCACTGCCACGGGCGTCAGCGTCTTCGACACCGGCGAGGTTGAGCCGGTCGACCCCGCTGCCCAGACGCAGGTCAACCCGCCCGGCGGGCAGGACCTGGCCCTCGAAAGCGTCGGCTCAGGCTCGGGCCTCCTGGACCTGACCCGCGAAAGCGACGACACCAGCCTCGGCGCGGAGCTGCTGGACGAGATCTACCCCGGCAGCGGCGGCGACGCCTCCGAGTCCAAGCTGGGCACCGCGCTGGGCTCCTCCAGCATCTTCGAAAGCGCCCTGGGCACCCAGCCGGGCAAGTCCGTGGCTGCGGCCTCCTCCGGCGCCATGGCGGCCACTGCGGTGGCGGTCGATGCGGCGCCCATGGCCGCGGCCATCGCCTACGACGACCAGGCCTACGACCCAGCGGGCAACGGCATGAGCGTCGGCCTGCTGCTGGGGGCGCTCTTAGCCCTGCTCATCGGCCTGATCGTCAGCTTCGGCGCATTGGCCGGCGTGGAAACCTTCTTCATGCAGAAAATGGGCCAGTCCGTCACCTCGCTGCTGATCTGGTGCGGCGGACTGGCGGTCCTCAGCGCGGTTTTCGCCATGATCGGGCTGGCCATCGGCAAACGCGCCCAGTAAAACATCACTCGCCCAGCCCCGGCACCCGGACGAACCCACCCCCGTCAGGGCACGCCCCGGGCCGGCCGGCACGCCCGGCTGACCCTACACCGGTTGCGCAAGCGGCCGATGCTGTTGTGCCCCAGGGGTCTTGATTCAGCTTGCTTGACCGACGCCCATGCTCAGCGCCTACGCCAGAAAAGAATGGCTGACGAACCTGGCGATCGGGTTGCTCCTGAGCTTCACGCTGAGCGTGGTGGGGCTGTGGTGGCTAGCCATCCTGATGGTGATCGCCACCATCGCCGCCATCGCCTTCTTCCGCGACCCCGAGCGCCGCATCCCCACGCAGCGCGGCGCGATCGTCGCCCCCGCGGACGGCCGCATCAGCTCCATCCACAATCTCGAGCACTTCGAGCCCCTGGACGGTCCGGCGGTCTGC
>DASVCG010000520.1:0-2063 GCA_036381755.1 Phycisphaeraceae bacterium
CTCATGATCATGCCGGCCGAAGATGAGCACCTTGGCCCCGAGGCTGGCCAGGAGCAGGGCGGTGGTGCGGCCGATGCCGGTGGTCCCGCCGGTGACGATCATCCGCTGACCTGCGATCGCGGCCGGCTCGTACTTCCACGCCTCCGGTCGGTGCTGCGTCAAGCCAACCATGGTGAAGCCCTCCCCGGCAGGCACGAGGGCCCGCCAGAAAAGCCTAGGCGTCATCCCCCTTGAGGGAGCGGAAGCCGCGTGCCTAGAGGCGTTTCCATTCGAAGCTTTCCAGGTGCTGGCGCAGGGCGGTCATGGTGGGGAACCGCTTGAGGATTTCGTTCCGCCTTAGGGCGGCGCAGATGAAGCGGACCTCCTGGGGCAGCCGCGCGTAGGCCCGCCTGCCGCCCAGGCAGTCGTAAAAGACGCGGATGGTGTCGACGATGTCCTGCCGCTGCTTGTAGGGGGCGGGCTTGCCCCAGTCGTAGAAGTCGACCAGCTTGAGCTCGAACCGCACGCCCACGGGCTTGATGAGGATGTTTTCCGTGTGCACGTCGGCGTGGTAATGGCGCAGGGCATGGACGGGCTCGAGGCCCCGGGCCAGGTGGTAGAGCACGTGGAGGGCCAGGTAGGGGGGCAGCCGCTGGCCGGGGTGGCGGTTGATCCAGTCCTGGAGGCGCATCCCCTCGCACAGCTCGCTGATGAGGGCCACCACCTGCTGCCGCCGCACGGTGACGATCTCGGAGTGGTGGTATTGCAGGACGATCGGGCAGTACCGCAGGGCGTTGAGCTTCTGGGCGTGGCGGATGGCCAGTCGGCGGTTGGGGTCGCGGTGGGGGAAGTAGAGCTTGGCGGCCCGGCGGATGCCGGTGTCCAGCTCGCGGATCTGGTAGACCTCGCCCTCGCTGCCGCGGCCCAGGAGCGATTCGATCACGTACCGCCGGCCGATCTTTCGGCCTGGAGCGAAATCAAAGCTGCTGAGGCGCGTCGCCATGGAGTGATTGCGGGTGCATGCTGGGCTGGGGCGGGGTAGTCGCCTGACCCGCGACGCGTCGGGGCAGGCTGGCTGGACCCGCCGACCCCCGGAAACGATTCATCCCTCGCCTTGCCTGCGGGCCGATCAGGGGCTGGCCGTCTCGGGTTGCCGCTGAAGCGGAGGCGCAGCCTGACCCTGGGGCGGGGCCTGCTGGGCGGCGGAGGGTGTCGCGGGCTTGGAGGCTTGCTTGGCTTTGCGATCCGGGGCCAGGATCATCGTCATCCGCCGGCCCTGCATCCGCGGCGGGGCCTCCACCTTGGACAGGTCCGCCAGCCGCTGGACCACCTGCTCCATCGTGCGCAGGCCCAGATCCTGGTGGGCCATCTGCCTGCCCCGATAGAGCATAATGAACTGGACCTTGTCGCCGTCCTCAAGGAACTCGCGGGCCTTGTTGACCTTGATCTCCAGGTCATGCTCGTCGATGTTGGGGCGCAGGCGGATCTCCTTGAGCTCGCTCTGCTTGGCGTGGCTCTTGGCCTTCTGCTCCTTCTTGCGCTGCTGGTACTTCCACTTGCCGTAGTCCATGATCCGGCAGACCGGCGGGCGGGCGGTGGGAGCCACCTCCACCAGGTCCAGGCCGGCTTCACGGGCACGGCGCTTGGCATCATCGATCTCGACGATGCCTATCTGCTCGTTGTTCTCGTCGATGAGTCGGACCGGAGAGATGCGGATCTGCTCGTTGACGCGCAGGCTCTTGCCTGTCTCGCGCTGAAACGGTCGGAAACGTGCCTTGCCGATGACCAGACCTCCAAAGAATGCGATAAGCCGCTTGCAGGCTAGCAGTCCCGTTTTCGCGGGTCGTTCCCCTTGGCTTTGGCCGGCTTCAAAGCGGCTGAGCCGGGGGATGGCAGCCATACGATGGCCGCCTGGCTCTTTGCCTTTCGTTAGAAAGATCGGCCTGCAAGCTTACTCAAGATTAGCTATCGGCCCTCAATTAGGCAAGGGTTCGGGCGGCTTGAGCCGTTAAAAACCGCGATTTGACGGGGGAATCGGCCCTGTCGGACCCCCTCGGCCGCTGGGGGTTCGGTGGGGATAGGGG
>DASVCG010000521.1:0-5634 GCA_036381755.1 Phycisphaeraceae bacterium
CGGCGTCGACGCCGAAGAACGGCCTCGTGGCTGAGCCGGGCACGGTGGTCGTGGCGCCGGGCAAGGGGGTGATCATGTGGCCGGCGGTTTCGGTCTGCCACCAGGTGTCCACGATGGGGCAGCGCTCAGCCCCGATGTTGCGGTGGTACCACATCCACGCCTCGGGGTTGATCGGCTCGCCCACGGTGCCCAGCACCTTCAGGGACGAGAGATCGTGCTTCTTGACGTGCTGCTCGCCCCACTTCATGAACGCGCGGATGGCGGTGGGGGCGGTGTAGAACTTGGTGACCTTGTGCCGCTCGATGATGTCCCAGAAGCGGTCCTCCGCGGGCCAGTTGGGCGCGCCCTCGTACATCAGCGTCGTCACGCGGTTGGGCAGGATGCCGTAGATGATGTAGCTGTGCCCGGTGATCCAGCCGATGTCAGCGGTGCACCAGTAGAGCTCATCGGGATCGTCGGGGCGCAGGTCGAAGACGTACTTGCTGGTCAGGTACGTATAGACCATGTACCCGCCGGTGGTGTGCATGATGCCCTTGGGCTTGCCGGTGGTGCCGGAGGTGTAGAGGATGAACAGCAGGTCCTCGCTGTCCATCTCCTCGCAGGGGCAATGGTCGCTGGCGGAGGCCGTCAGCTCGTGCCACCAGTGGTCGCGGCCGGACTTCATCTGGATGGGGTTGCCGGCGCGCTTGAGGACGATGACGTCCTTGACCAGGTTGGTCATGCTCAGGGCTTCGTCGACGTTGTCCTTGAGGGGGACGATCTTGCCGCGGCGCCAGCCGCCGTCAGCGGTGATGAGGAGCTTGGACTGGGCGTCCTCGACGCGGTCCCTGATCGCGGTGGCTGAGAACCCGCCGAAGATGATGCTGTGGGGCGCGCCGATGCGGGCGCAGGCGAGCATGGCGATGGCCAGCTCGGGCACCATGGGCATGTAGATGGTCACCCGGTCGCCGCGCTTGACCCCCTTGTCCTTGAGGACGTTGGCGAACTTGCAGACCTCCTCCTTGAGGTCCTGGTAGGTGAGCCGGCGGACCTCAGGCTTGCCGCCCTCCATCGGCTCGCCCTCCCACACGATGGCGACCTTGTCGCCCAGGCCGGCCTCGATCTGCCGATCGATGCAGTTGTAGCAGGCGTTCATCTTGCCGCCGATGAACCACTTGGCGTCGGGCAGGTTCCACTCGAGCACGCGGTCCCACTTCTTGAACCAGTGCAGCTCCGAGGCCTTCTCGCCCCAGAACTTGTCGGGGTTCTCGATGGACTCCTGGTACATCGCCTCGTACTGCTCGAAGGAGCCGATCAGCGCCTCGCGGGCGAAGCTGGCGGGCGGGGGAAACTTGCGCGTCTCCTGCTGGGGAGTGGGGCCCGCATCGTCAGCGGCGATCTGTGAAGGACGGCTGCTCTTGGTCTGCGACATGATGACCTCCTCAACTCACCTTTCAGACCGGTTCGGTTCACAAAAACGGGGCGAGGGGGAGTGGATTGCAAGCCCGCCCCATCACCCACCTGCCGGAATTAACCTAGCTTACGACCATTGACCCCGCCGAGCAAGGCTTAGGGACGCCGGAACACCCCCAAGCGGCCGCGGCGCGGGCCCAAGGGGCTTTTGTGACGCTCCGCAGCCACGTCCAGCAGCGGGACGGCCCCCCAATTCAGGCCCCATCCAGGCCTAACCCCTTCAAATCAGCCGATGAACCGGCTTGCGCTCCAGCCCAGCGAGGCTGTAGTGGAGCTCCAGCTCGCCCTTGGGGGGCTCGGCGATCTCTGCGGGCACCTGCTCGCCCACCGCGCCTTTGGAAACAGTGATCCCCCCGTCCACGCACACCAGCGAGCCGGTCATGTAGCTGGCCTCGTCGGAGGCGATGAAGGCGTAGACGTTGGCGATCTCCTCGGGCGTGCCCCGGCGGCCCATGGGCGTGGCCTGGACCACCATCTTCTCCACCTGGGCGTTGAAGGGGCCGGTTTCCTTGTGCGTCCAGGCGGTGTCCACCGCACCCGGGCACACGCAGTTGGCCCGCACGCCGTATTTGGCCTGCTCCACCGCCACGCCGCACATGAACGCATGGTTCCACGCCTTGGTCCCGCCATAGGGCGTATTCAACGCCAGGCCCTGAATCCCCGCCTCCGACCCGGCGGTCACGATGTTGCCCCGCGTCTTGCGCAGCTCGGGCAGGGCGTGCTTGGTCATGAAGAAGACGGTGTAGTTATTGGCCCGCATCATGCGCTCGAAGTCTTCCGTGGGATAATCCTGCGTCTCGGCCAGTGCGGGGAACTGGCCGGCGTTGTTCACCAGGACGTCCAGCCGGCCGAACTTCTGCACCGCATGGCGGACGCAGGCGAGGGCGGTCTCCTCGTTGGATAAGTCGCCCAGGAAGCCCGTCACCGTTCCGCCCTTGGCGTGGATCGCGTCCACCACCGCCTGCACGGGGTCGTCGGGCAGGCCCGCCACGACCACCTTCGCGCCCTCCCTGGCGAACTTGTGCGAGATGGCTTCGCCGATGCCCGTCGCGCCGCCGGTCACGATCGCCACCTTGTCCTGCAACCTGCCAGCCATGGGAATGCTCCTGTCGACCTGGTTTCTTCGGCTCGGTTTCTCGTCAGCGGGGGCAAGCGGCCCATCCGCTGGGCCTGCTGGACCCGTGCTGCACGGCATAAAGCCGCTTTCGTCCATGCCAATGCTAGAGGCCCGGCTGGGCGGGATTCCTGCCAGGCCCGCGCCGCCTGCGTGGATTCAGCAAAACCGGAAGCGGGCCGGCCGGGGCAACGGCGTGCCGGCCTGTGGGTCTCATCCGCGGGACCCAGGGCGGGGAAATTCCCGTATCCGTATCCAGCCGACCCCGATTGGGTTGACGCGGCGCGGTCATGGGGGCATAGTCAAGCCGCGGACTGGGGTCTTTTTTGCCCTTCCAGCCAGGAGGCCGCTTGATGGGGCTCATCGAGTTGATCCTGATCGTCGCCCTGGTCGGGATCGTGATCCTGGCCATCGTGGTCGGGCTGTGGTTGATCGCAGCCTACAACGGCCTGGTCCGCAGGCGCGTCCAGACGGAAAACGCCTGGTCGCAGATCGACGTGCAGCTCAAGCGCCGCTACGACCTGATCCCCAACCTCGTCGAGACGGTCAAGGGCTACGCCGCGCACGAGCGGCAGACGCTGGAGGGTGTCATCAAGGCCCGCCAGCAGGCCATCGACGCCAGCGGCATCCGCGAGCAGGCCCAGGCGGAAAACCTGCTCACCGGCGCGTTGCGCCAGCTCTTCGCCCTCTCGGAGCGATACCCCGACCTCAAAGCGAACCAGAACTTCATGCAGCTTCAGGAAGAGCTGGTGAGCACGGAGAACAGGATCGGCTTCGCCCGCCAGCACTACAACGACACCGTCAGCCGGTACAACATCGCCCTGGAGACGTTCCCCACCTTGCTGATCGCCGGCCTGTTCCGCTTCCAGAAGGCTGATTTCTTCGAGGTCGAGTTGGAGCAGGAGCGGCAGGCGCCCAAAGTGCAATTCTGACGCGGAAGGCGAGCGATTCTGAATTCCGGAGAGAGACGCTGAAGCGGCGCGGCTTGGGCCTATGGCAGAGGCGGACCAGCAGTCTGAGACTTTCCCGCGGCAGCGCTCGCCCTACCCTGCCGACCTGACCTACCACGACCTGATCGCGCGGAATCGGCGGAACACCTGGTGGCTCATCGCGGCGATGGGCGTGCTGACAGCGGCGGTGGCGGCGGCCATCGCAGCGGCGGTGATGATCTACGGCACGGGCGTCCTCACCTGGCAGGGCTTCGCCATCGCTGTAGCGGCTGGGCTGATCACGTTCATCCTGGCCAGCACGTGGAGCTACTTCGCCGGCGGGGCGACGCTGCTGCGCATCAGCGGCGCCAAACCCATCGACAAGGCCGACGACCCGCAGCTTTACAACGTGGTGGAGGAATTGGCCATCGCCGCTGGGCTGCCCGTGCCGCAGATCTACCTGATCCCCAGTGCTGCGCTCAACGCCTTCGCCACCGGCCGGGACCCCGAGCACGCCGCGGTGGCCATCACCACCGGCCTGCGTCAAAAGCTCACGCGCGACGAGCTGCAAGGCGTGATGGCCCACGAGATGGCGCACATCCGCCACCTCGACATCCGCCTGACGATGATGGTGGCGACGCTGGTGGGCCTGATCGTGCTGGCGTGCGACGTGTTCCTCCGCGCCGCGTTCCACAGCGGCCGATATCGCGGCAGCCGGCGCAGCCGGAGCGGCAGACGAAGCGGCGGCGGGGCCGGCGTGCTGATCCTGGTGCTGATCGCGCTGGTGCTGGCGATCGTCGCGCCGCTTCTGGCCAAGCTCATCCAAATGGCGGTGAGCCGGCAGCGCGAATACCTGGCCGACGCCGGCGCTGTGGAGCTGACGCGCTACCCCAAGGGCCTGGCCGACGCCCTGCGCAAGCTCTCTGCGGACGTCACCCCGCTCAAGCAGGCCAACCGCGCCACCGCGCACCTTTACATCGTGAACCCCTTCCTCAACGCCCGTCAGCGTCAGAACCTCGATTCCCTGTTCAGCACGCATCCGCCCATTGATGAACGAATCCGCCGGCTCGAAGCGTTGATGCGCTGAGGAATAGGCGGCTGGGCCTGGTGCGGGGGCCACGCGGCGATGAGGCAGCGGGCAATCTCCAGTGGCCCCGCCCTGCCGGTCGATAACAGGAAACGGGGCTATTGCCCGATTCGGGCCGATTTTGTCGTACGATGGAGGGGGTTTTTTATTCCCGACCTGCCCCCATGCGCCGCACGCTGCGATATTACATCCCGAGCATGTTCCACCGCCGACTGCTGCTGCTGTTGGTGTCAGCGGCGATGGTGGCGCTGGCCGCGGTGGGTCAGGCCGCCCGGCTGGCCACGGGCGAGGCGCATCAGCGCTACCGCCTGGCCGCGGAGGAGGCCCTGACCATCCCGCACCTGCTGCCCACCGTCCGCGGGCGGATCCTGGATCGGCGGGGTCGTGTCCTGGCGGAAGACGGGCTGGCCTACGACGTGGCGGTGCATTACAGCGTCATCTCCGGCCGATGGGCCTACGAACAGGCCCTGGCGGCTGCCCGGCGGCGCTACCGCGAGCAATGGAGCGAGCTGGCCCCCGACGAGCGCGAAGCCCTGGTCCTGCGCGAAAAGGAGCCTTACGACCAGCAGGCTGAAATGCTCTGGCGGCTGCTGGCCGACCTGGGCCGCGTCGACCGTGCCCAGATCGAGCAGCGCAAAAGCCAGATCAGCCAGCGGATCAACACCGTCTCCAGCTACCTTTGGGTCCACTGGCAGCAGCAGCGGCAGGCCCAGCTCAACGAGCCGGTGCCCCTGGCTGAGGTCGCCCAGCCCATCGGCGAGCAGAACCAGGCCCACTCGATCCTCCTCGACGTGGATGATCAGGTGCAAAGCGTGGTCCGCCGGCTCATCGCCGACGCCCAGCGCAACGCCCAGCGGCCCGCCCAGGAGCGGGAGATCGGCCTTTTGGTCTGGGAGAAAGTGGAGCTGCTGCGATCCAGACGCAGGCGATACCCCTTCCAGACGATGACGCTGATGCTGGATCGCTCGACGCTGCCCTCAGCCATCCGCAGCCCGGAGCCGCAGGAGATCACCGTCACGCAGGTGGCCACGCACGTGCTGGGGCGGATGCGC
>DASVCG010000522.1:0-3496 GCA_036381755.1 Phycisphaeraceae bacterium
ATGTGCTGGCGCGTGGCAGGTCCCGCATCGCTGTGATCATGGGCGAAACCTGGCGGGTCGGGGACAACCGCTTTTACGAGGGCATCCGCCTAGGAATGTCCGAAGCCGGCCTGCCCGCTGACGGCCTGCGCGTCGTGAGCCTGCCGCCGGACCGCAACGCCATCAAAAGATACGTGTCGTCCTGCCTGGCCGAAGCCGACGGGCCGACCGCTTTCATCAGCAAGCCCGGCCGAGTCGGCTCCGATTTGTGGGTTCCCCAGGTCATCGCCGACGCCGTGGCTGAAGCGGGCCTGCAAGTGCCCCGCGACATCTCCGTGGTGTATCACCTGGACCGCGACCGCTCCTCGGGCCAGTTTCCCGTTTTCCCCTGCACCTACCGCACCTGGACGTGGGTGCAGACGTTCGACTGCGTCGCTGATCTATTGGCAGCGGCGATGCATGACGGACCTGATGCGCCGCGGGAGCATGTGCTCCTGCCTGTCGCGATGTACGAGCCGACTTCAGCGTAAGCCGTGCGACGCCATGTGAAGGCGGCCGGTTGTTTCATTTTGAGGTCGGGTATGCACATGCTGAGCGATTGATCATCCGCTTAGTCAGGAGGGATGTCATGCGGTCGATCGGGCCTGTTGCGGTGTTCCTCATCGCAGTAGGGGGTTGGTCGAGCCGTGGTGTCGGCGACGCTGCACCACCGGAGATTCTCGACCCCGGCCCCTATGTCAATGCGGTGCGCCTGCCCGACGGCAGCATCAAACGCTGGCGCGCCAACGGCGGGTACATCAAGTCCCAGGTGTCTTTCGACAACGGCACCACCTGGAGCGCGGAGTTCAACGATTTCCCCACCCCCGGCGGCACAAACCCGCTGCCGCTGCTGGACGCCGACGGCGAGCTGCACGTCTTCCGCTTCCTCGCCGACGATCAGACCAACGGCCAGCCCCGCCAGCCCAACATCAACTTCTTCCTCGATATCTGGCACACCCAGTCCAGCAACGGCCGCACCACCTGGTCCACGCTCGAGATGATCCATCACGGCTATACCGGCTCGATGATGAAGGCGATCCAGACCAGCAGCGGGCGCATCGTCGTGCCCTTCGCCGACTGGATCCCAGGCGGCAAGACCACCGACCCATACGGGCGCAACTACACCACCGCGATCTATTCCGACGACAACGGCGCAAGCTGGGGCCGCTCGCCCTCGCAGCTCTATTCGCCGGTCCCGCCCAATTACAACGGCGCAGGCGAGGGCGCGGTCGAGCCGACGATCGTCGAGCTCAACGACGGCCGACTCTGGATGCTCATGCGCACCCAGGCGGGCTACCTCTACGAATCCTACTCGACCGACGAGGGCGCAACCTGGAGCGACGCCGCCCCCAGCCTGTTCTATTCATCCACGGGCCCGCCCAACATGGTGCGGATGGACGACGGCCGGCTGGTGCTGTTCTGGAACAACGCCGCGATGCCCGAGCGCCACAACGGCGCGATCTGGTACGCCGGGCGCGACGTGCTCCACGCCGCCATCAGCAGCGATGATGGCAAGACCTGGTCCGGCTTCCGCGAGGTCTATCTCGACCCTTACCGCAACGAGAACCCCATCCTGGGCGACACCGGAACGGCTTACCCCTTCCCCGCGCTCACCCACGACGGCCGCATCCTGGTCATCACCGGTCAGACGCAGGCGCGGGCCATGCTGCGGATCGACCCCGACTGGCTGGAGGAAACGTCGCAGTCGGATGATTTCACCGGCCCCGATCCGCTGGCGGGCTGGTCGGTGTTCAAGCCCTTTGGCCCGGTGGTCAGCGTCAAGCGCAACCGCGAGCAGGGGCCCCAGGTCATCGACGACCCCGACCCCGCGGTGGACAAGCCGGTGCTGCACGTCCGCCGACCCAATGAAAACGACCCCGACGGCGCGATGTGGAACTTCCCCATGGCGCGCAAGGGGATCACCACGGTTCGGCTGAAGCTGCAGGAAGGGTTCGGCGGCGGCGCGATCGCGCTGACCGACCGCTTCTTCAACCCGACCGATCCGCAAGGGGACGAGCAGGCGATTTTCTATCTGCCGATCGCCACGGACGGCTCCCTGCCCGGCGGCGCGCAGCTCGACCCGGGCCAATGGTACGACCTGAACCTGGAATGGGACCTGGCGACGCACGAAGCGCGCGTGATGCTGGACGGCCAATTGGCCGCGGTGCTCGACCAACTGAACCAGGCCAGGCCGGGGCCGTCCTACCTGCGACTGCGCTCCACCGCTTCCGCGATCGACCTGGCGGGGTATCTGGTGGACGCGGTGTCGCAGGTGGGATTGCCCACCGGCCCGGTGCGCGAGTCGACCCGTATGAGCGTGACGGAAGCCGTCGCGGCGCTCGACGGCAGCGCCGGCTGGACCACGCTGCGATTCGACGATTACGTGCCCAACACGAACGCCACGCCCCAGAACCCCAGTGGTAACGGCCAGATTCAGAGCTTCTCAGGCACGTTCATGGGCTTTCTCACGCCCACCGGCAGCGCCGCCCCCGTGGGCATCCT
The DNA here is from genome assembly GCA_036381755.1 of Phycisphaeraceae bacterium. GTDB lineage: Bacteria > Planctomycetota > Phycisphaerae > Phycisphaerales > Phycisphaeraceae > DASVCG01. The sequence goes on from DASVCG010000522.1 coordinate 2,521, forward strand.
CATCAGCAATTCTGAAGGCGATGTCATCTTCACCGACGCTACCAGCGCGCAGGTCACTTCCGATCTGCTCGGGGCCAGGAACGGCCACACGCTGACCATCACCTTCGTCGATCCAAGCGATCCGACGCGCAAGGCCGCTGTGGCGGGCGTCGCTTGGCGCTTCGGCTCCACGCTGGCCGATAGCGTGGAAGTCACGCTGCTGGATGCTGAAGGAAACAAGCTGCCCGATTACCTCTTCCGCGGGCTCGACGCCGCCAGCGCGGGCGCCGCGGTGGGATTCATCGCGCTGGAAGATCTGCACCAGGCCCCCGTGATTCACCAGATCATTCTGCGCGGCGTGGGGAGCGACACATGGCTGCTGGGCTCGTTCGGCCAGGACCCGGCGCTCGCTGATCTGGCGTTCACCGGCTTTGCAGTGATACCCGAGCCCGCATCGGGAGCAACGGCCCTCCTGCTCACCGCCGCGGGGTTGACCGGGCGTCACCTTGGCCGGGCGGGCTGATCTCGACCGACGCCCGCGCGCCATCCCGCGGATAACCAACCGCCCATCCCGCTGACAGTCGCGCAAGCAGGCGGCGCAGCACGATGGATCAGGGATCAACCTCCACCGGCCGCTGCGGGCTTGCATCGGGCGAAGCAGACGCAGCGTCGGGCAAGCTCGTGCTCATAGCGGCCTGGAGCGATTCATCCGCGATCGGCTCGTGCGAGAGCACCACCACCACGGGGTTGCGCAGGTATCGCATGGCCGCGGCCTGGATATCCGCCGGCTCAAGCGATTCAACCTGCTGCATGAACCGCTGGCCCGTCGGGTCCGTCAAGCCGTAAAGCTCGTCCAGCGCCGCCTGCATGGCACGGTCCTCGTTGCTTTGGCGCGAGAAGAACTCGTCGGTGAGCACCTTGGCCTTGGCGCGCTGGAGGTCCTGCTCGGGGATATCCCCCTGGCGGGCCCGCTCAACCACCTCCATCGCCCGCTCAA
>DASVCG010000523.1:0-2661 GCA_036381755.1 Phycisphaeraceae bacterium
TTGCTGGGATTGAGCTCGCTCGCCGCCTGTGCCGTGGACCAGCAGGCAGAGGTGGCGACCTACCGCCGCGTCCTCGACGGCGATGAGGCTGTGGCGGTTGAGCCGTATCACCCCGAGCAGCCGCTGAGCCTGGAGGATGCCCTGCGTCTGGCCAACGCTCACAACGAGCAACTGGCGATCCGCGGCGAGGATTACCTCCAGGCCCTGATCGCCAAGGATCGCGCTGCGGCTCGTTTTGTGCCCGTGATCAGCTTTGCCCCAAGTTTCACCGTGCAGGACAACACGAACCTCGGCGGCGATTCGGAGCTGATCCACGAATTCGTACGCGAGCAGAGCCTGGACCTGCCGCTGGAGGCGGACCTCGAGGTCAACCCCGTGCGCGAGGTGGCGAGCGTGCGCCTGGCCCAGGCGACGGCCCAGGCCCAGCGGGCGCTGCTGCTGGACCTCAGGGCTGACGTGTTGCTGGATGTGGCGGCCACTTACTACCAAACGCTGCGCAGCCAGCAGCAGGTTCAGGTGCTCACCCATTCCCTGGAGGTGCAGCAGCGACGGTTGGCCGATGTGCAGGCTCGACGGGAGGCGGGAACCGCTTTGCCTTTGGACGTGGCCCAGGTCCGCGCTCAGGTGGCCCAGACGCGCGCCACGCTGATCCAGGCCCGCCGCGACGTGCGCAACGGCCGGGCGACGCTGGCGTTTCTCATCGGAGCGCCTGAGGTGGCCGGTGAGCTGACGGACGAGCTGACGGTGCCGGAGCGGTTGCCGTCGGATGAAACCCTGCTGGCGGTGGCGCAGGATCATCGCCAGGACCTGGCGGCGGCGCAGGCGCGTATCGAGGCAGCGGCGGAGAATCTTCAGCGGGCGTGGGGGCAATACTTCCCCTCGGTTTCGCTGGAGCTGGACTATTTTTTGAGTCGGCAGAGTTTCCCGCCGGATGTGGACTGGCTGGGAGTGGTGGAGCTGCGCGTGCCGATCTTCTCCGCCGGGCTCATCCACGCCGATGTGCGCGACGCGTGGTCTGAGCTGCGGCAGGCCCGGTTGAATCGATCGCGGATCGAGCGCCAGGTGCTGGAGCAGCTCCGCGTGGCCCTGGAGGACCTGCAGAGCAGCCGACAACGGATCGAGCAATTACAGACGCAGGTCGAGGCAGCCCAGGAAGCGCTGGATCGCACGGAGCAGGCCTATGAGGCCGGGCTGATGACCAACCTTGATCGGCTGATCGCCCAGGATCAATTGCTGTCGGCCCAACTGGATTGGACCGGCGAGCAGTTGGACTACAAGCTGAATTACCTCACGCTGCTGCGCATCCTCGGTCGGCTGGATGTCGACCTCGCTGCGGCTTCAGCGCCCTTGTGGTCCACAGCGGCTGCGCCAACAGCGGCCATGCCCGCGGCGGACCGCTGACCCAACCGACCTGCAAAAACCGTGTCGCTCCATCGACGCTGACAGGCGTCGGCATCAGTAAGGATTGCGATGTCTGAGATGGTGAATCCAACCGAATCGGAACGAGAAGGCCGGCAGCCTAACGCACCGGCAGCGGTGACGCCCCCACCACAACGGCGACGGCGCGTAGGCCGGCTGCTCGTCTGGGCGGTGGTGGCGCTGGTCGTAGCGGTGGGGCTGGTGTGGGGGATCCCTTACTTTCTCCATGCGCTGGCGTGGGAATCGACCGACGATGCGTTTATTCAGGGCAACATCCACACGGTGAGCCCTCGCGTGCCCGGGCGCGTCCAGGATGTCCATGTGGACGACAACGAGTGGGTCGAGCAAGGGCAGTTGCTTGTCAGCCTCAACACTGACAACTTTGAAGCCGAAGTGGCAGCGGCGGAAGCGGCGCTGGCGTCCGCTCAGACGGCCTATGAAGCGGCTCAGGCCCAACTGGCGCTGACCCGGGCCACCACGGAGGCTGAGTTACAGGAAGCACAATCGCAGGTCACGCTGGCCGAGGCGACGGTGGCCACCGCCAAAGCCCAGGCGGCAGCAGCCCAGGCCGACGCGCTCAGCGCCCAGGCTGACCTGCGGCGGTACGAGCAGTTGCGCGAAAGCGAATCGGTGACCGAGCAGCAATTCGAGCATACGCAACTGGCGGCGCAGTCGGCCCAGGCGCGCTTGCAGGCCGCCCAGCAGCAGGTAAGCCAGGCCCAGGCGGAGCTGGAAACCGCACGCGCCCGCCTGATCGCCGCCCAGGCCGGCAGGCATCGGGTCGAACTGCACGAGGCCCAGGCCCGCACCGCCCAGGCTCAGATCCAGCAGGCCCAAGCAGATTTGGAACAGGCCAGGTTGGACTTGAGCTACACCCAGATCCGCGCGCCAGTCGCTGGGCATGTGACCCGCAAGGCGGTGGAAGCCGGCGAGTACGTGCAGCCGGGCCAGGCGCTATTGGCCGTCGTTCCGCCGCAGGTGTGGGTGGAGGCCAATTTCAAGGAAACGCAGCTCGCCCAGATCCGCCTGGGTCAGCCGGTGGCGATCCACGTGGACGCCTACCCGGATGTCACGTTTCAGGGGCGCGTGCAGAGCATTCAGCGCGGGACGGGGGCGGCCTTCAGCCTCCTGCCGCCCCAGAACGCCACGGGCAATTACGTGAAGGTGGTCCAGCGGGTGCCGGTGAAGATCGTCTTCGACCAGCTTCCCGATCCGCAGCGGTACATCCTGGCCCCGGGCATG
>DASVCG010000524.1:0-8374 GCA_036381755.1 Phycisphaeraceae bacterium
CCTTGCGCACCTGATCCAGGCAGATCACCGGATCAGCTTTCGCTGCGGCATGGGGACGGATGGCCGGCTGGGATGCGGTCATGGCTGCGCGGACCCAAGCTCGGCGCGTTGAGCGTCCGGGCGGCGCGGTGCGCCGGCGGCTGCGTCGGGGGACGCGTTCTGCAATCGGCGCGGGCCATCGGCGCGGCGTCGACCGCTGGGCGACGCAGGACTCTGCTTCGCCTGGGCCTGATCCGCTTGTCCGGACGATGCCTCTGCCGCTTTCGTCGCATCGCCCTGAGCCGCTGCGACAGCGGAAGACGGCTGCTGCTGAGTCGCGGACTGGTTGAGGGCGACCTCCTGCCCCGCGGGGGCAGCGGGGCTGCTCTCGTCCTTGTCCGAATCGTGCCCGAAGTTCAACCGGTCTGCTGTCACCACCGCTGGGGCCAGGGGCGGCGACAGCAGCACCAACTCGCCTGGGTCCACGCCGCGAACCACCCGCACCATGCGGTTGTTGTCCAGCCCCAACTCCACCGGCCGGGGCTGAACCTGCTGGCCGTTGAACACATACACCGTCGGCTGCCGCCCCACCCGCAGCACCGACTGCACCGGCACGTACACCGCTTCGTCGTAGGTCTCCACGATGATCTCAGCGCGGCAGCTCATGCCCGTGCGGATGTCGGGCGTATCCTGATCGAGCACGATGTCGGTGCTGTAGACTTTCAGGTCCGGGTTGAGCCAAACGCTCTGGGCGTCGGGCAGCGGCGAGATGCGGGTGACGCGCCCGCTGAACACCTTGCCAGGCAGGGCGTCGACGGTGATGCGGACGGGCTGGCCCACCTGCACCTTGTCCAGGCTCGACTCGTGCACCTTCACCTCGGCCATCATGGGCCCGGCGGCGGGCAGGTAGATCAGCTCCTGCCGCTCGCGCACCTCCTGCCCCTCATCCAGCGGCTCCTCGTTGCCCCGCCAATTGCCCCGGCCGGTGGTCGCGTAGACCACCATGCCGGCTGTCGGCGCGTAGATCTTGCACTTGGCGATCTGGTCCTCGATCTTGGCGAGCTTGGCGCTTTGCCGGTCCAGCTCCGCCTTCTTGGCGCGCAGCTCGGCCTCGGCCTGGACGATGTCGGCGGAGGCCTTGCGCTTGACGCGCTCCAGCGCCATGGCGGTCTGCTCGACGTTGCTCTTAAGCTCCGCCAGCCGCCGCTTGTAGGTGTACTGCTCCAGCAGGTCGCGCTCAGCCAGCGCAAGCTCGTAGTCCAATTCCGCCCGCTTTTGAGCCAGGCGGTCGCTTTCCAACTCGGTCTGCGAGATGTATTTTTCCTGGAAGAGCCGCTCGGACCACTTGAGCTTCTCGGCGGCGCGCTCCAGCTCCTCACGCGCCAGCGTGATGCGGGACTCGGCGGACTTGACCTCGTTGGGGTATTCGCCCTCGATGTACTTGGTCAGGTCTTCCTTGGCGAACTGGTGGTCCAACTCAGCGCGGGCGATGTCGCTTTCGGCCTGGTTCTTGACCACCTCGAGGTTTTCGCGGGCGCGGATGAACGCCGCCTGGGCGTTCTGGACGTTGATCTCCTGGTTGACGCGCGAATCCTCCAGGGCGCTGGCGTCCAGCTCCACCAGCAGGTCGCCGGGCTTGACGCGTGTGCCCTCGGGGACCAGGTAGATGATGGTGGTCCGCCCCTCGACCTCGCTTTTGAGGACCACCTGCTCGCGTGCCTTGATGGTGCCGGCCTCGGTGACACTGATGACCAGCGGGCCGCGCTGGACGACGAAGGTGGCCAGCTCCTGCTGGCCCTTGTCGAGCCCGCCCAGGCTTGCCACGCCCACCGCTGCCCCCACCGCCAGCACGCCCCCGCCGATGGCCGCGTACAGCCATCGCCGCCGACGGATCCGCAACGAAGGGCCAGCCGCTGTCATGATGAATGCTCCTGAGGCACGTATTCCTGCCACAACCCCTCGGCGTTGACCTCCAGCACACCCATGTCGCGCTGAAGCTCAAGCTCGGCCACGCGGTAGTTGACCAGTGCCGCGGTCAAGGCGTTCTGGGCCGAGAACAGCGCGTCCTGGGCCTCCAGCAAATCGCGGATCTCCGCGCGGCCGGCTTCCAGGAAAAGATTGGTGCTTTCAACACGTCGCTGGGCCAGCGCCACCGCCTGAGCCTGGATCCGCAACCCTTCCCGCGACTCCATCAGCGTCCGTAAGGCGTTGCGGATCTGGAACTTCACGCTGTCCTCCAGAGCCTGCAAATCGCGTACCGCCTGTTCCAGGTCGATCAGGCTCCGGCGGTAGAGGTTGCGCTCCGCTGTTCGTTCTAACGGTAGATCGAGGCTCAATATTGCATCGTACCGCCCTCGATCCGCCTCAAAACGGGCGTTGGGCCGGTCGGCTGAATCGATCGTCCGGCGTTCCCCGATCGAGGTGCTGCCCAGCAGCGTCAAATCGGGCAAAAAGGCGTTGGCGGCCACAGCCACCTGGCGCTGGGCGTCGTAGACCCGGCCCTGCACGACCCACAAATCCTGCCTATTTTCCAGGGCCAGCCGGATCGCCTCATCCTCATCCAGCTCCAGCGGGCCGCGGTCCTTCTCCCGGGGAGGCTCCAGCTCGACGGGCGCGTCAGCGGGGAGCACCTCACGGCTGGGCGCCGGCTCCTGGAACGACATCTTCGAGAGCATCTGCTCGGTGGCCTGGGTCAGCCGCTCCAGCTCGCCGCGGTCCAGCTCGATCTGGGCGTCGGGGGGCAGGCCCAGGAGGATCTTGAAGGCGTCGAGCTGCCGGGCGAAATCCACGCCGGCGGCGATCCACCGGTCGCGGGCCCGCAACTCATCCTGCACCGCCTGGTCCACCTGGATCTCCGGCAGCCGCCCCGCGTCGGCCAGGCGTCGGGCGCGGCGGGCGGCGGTGATCAGCCGGCGGTAGTTCTCCTCCGCATTCTCCACCGAATCCATCTGCTGCAATACCGACAGGTACTCGCTGGCGACGTCCACCGCGAACTCGCGTTTGAACTGCTCGAAGTCGTAGATGGCGTACAACGCCTCGCGCTCAGCCTGGGTCAGCGGCTCGGTCACCACCCACTGCCCCGCGCCGCGCAGCAGCGGGATCTCGATCGTCGCGTCGGCCAGCACGCCGTAGGACGAGGACCGGTCCATCGTCAGCAGCTTGGCCAGGTCCAGCGCGATGCGGGTGGTCAGCGTCACGCCGTTCTTGAATCGCCTGACCAGGGCCGTCTCGGCCGTGGCCTCCACGCCGGTGGTCACGTTCCCCGGCGTCTGGTCGCTGCTGAAAAGCCCCTCCAGCAGGCCCGCGAACGTGTTGCGGAACTCGTCCCGCTCCAGGTCCAGGTTCAGCGCCGCAAGATAAACCCCTTCTTTGCGCGACTGATACTCCCGGCTGTTGCGCGCCGCGATCTGAAGCGCCTGCTCGAAGGAGATCCGCAGGGGCGTGGCGACTTCCATGGGCAGGTCGCGCTCGGGCCGGCTGGACGGGTCCAGATAAGGATCGTCGGGCCAGTGCTCGGTGGGCTCCAGGGCGACCGAGCCCAGCGATCCCGGATGGCTGATGGGCAGATGCTGATCCAGGAGCAATCGCTGGCGGAGCGTGTCAGCGGGGCGCTCGATGGTGAACGGCTCGGTCCGGCCCAGCCCTTCCTGCTGCTTGTCCTGGATGATCTGATAGGCGGTCTGGTCGGCCTCGCGGCGGTAGTCCTGTGCTGAGCGGCATCCCGGCGGCCCCAACAGCACCCCGAGCGTCAGCGCCAGCGCTGCCGCCAACGACGCGATCCATCGCCATCCCGGCTGGGCGGGCCACCCAGACATGCCACGCTCCCTCGCATCCGCCGCGGCGGCCCCGCCTGGGACGCTGCCGCAGCGAACGTCATGCCTTGCCGATCTTTTTTTCGGCGAAAAGGCCGCTTCGGCTGCATCTTCTCAGCGGCGCTTTTCCAGGGGGACGTAATCCCGCACCGCCGGCCCCACGTAAACCTGCCTGGGCCGGTAGATGCGGCTGTCGCCCGCCCAGACCTCCCTGAAATGGGCGATCCAGCCGGGCATGCGGCCGATGGCGAACATCACCGTGAACATCTCCGAGGGGATGCCGATCGCCCGCAGCAGGATGCCGCTGTAGAAATCGACGTTGGGGTAGAGGTTGCGATCCTTGAAGTAGCTATCCTGGATCGCCACCTCCTCCAGCCGGCGGGCGATGTCCAGCAGCGGGTCGTGCCGATGGAGCTTGGCCAGCACCTTGTCCGTGGCGGCTTTGAGGATCTTGGCCCGCGGGTCGTAGCTCTTGTACACCCGGTGGCCGAAGCCCATCAGCTTGGTCTGGCGGTTGCGCACCTGCTCCAGGAAGCTCTTGAGGTCGATCTTGCTGTCGTGAATCTGCTGGAGCATGCGGATGACCGCGACGTTGGCCCCGCCATGCTTCCACCCCCACAGCGCGCACACGCCCGCGGCGCAACTGGCGAACAGGTTGGCCCCGCTGGAGGCCACCATCCGCACCGTGCTGGTGGAGCAGTTCTGCTCGTGGTCCGCGTGCAGGATCAGGAAAAGCTGCAACGCCCGGACCACGTCCGGATCGGGCTCGTAGGCCTGATAGGGGTGCGAGAACATCATGTGAAGGAAGTTCTCAGCATAGCGCAGCCGCGGGTTGGGGTAGATGATGGGCTGGCCGATCGAGGCCTTGTAGCTGGCCGCAGCGATCGTCCGCACCTTCGAGAGCAGCCGCGCCGCGGCCGACTCGAAAGTCTGCTCGTCCTCCATCTCCATCACGTCGGGGTGGTAGCAGCTCACGGCGTTGATCATCGCCGAGAGGATCGCCATCGGCGGGCTGGTGGCCGGGAAGCCCTCGAACATCCGCCTCAGCCCCTCGTGCAGCATCTCGTGCCGGGTCAGCAGCCCCCGGAACCGGTCCAGGCGCTCCTGCGTGGGCAGCTCGCCGTAGATCAGCAGCAGCGCGGTCTCGATGAAGGTGGAGTTCTCAGCCAGTTGCTCGATGGGGATGCCGCGGTAGCGCAGGATGCCCTTTTCGCCGTTGATGAACGTGACGGCCGACTGGCACGAGCCGGTGTTGCCGTAGCCATCATCCAGCGTGATGTAGCCGCTTTGGCTGCGAAGGTTGGATATGTCGATGGCGTGTTCGTTTTCCGTCCCGACGACGACGGGTAGTTCCAGGGTTGTGTTCTCGAGCTGAAGTTTGGCCGTCTGACTCATTACCGCATGTTCCATAATTGAAGGTCCACCCAAAGCTGCTGAAAGAGGCCCTAGTGTAGAAACTAAGGTGCCAGTTCGCCAGCCGCCCGAAGTGGAGCCGGGGTATTGTAGAGCCGCCTGCCGGGCGGTTTTCGCGATCAGGATCGCCCAGCCGCTGCGCAGCAAAGCATCTAACTGACCGCAGGAGGAGGCATCGACAGTGGGCCGGATGAGCAAGTCACCGGCTCCGCCCCCATACGACGCCCGGCCCGCTCACGGGTTCCAGACCCGGTATTCGGGGCGGTTTTAGGCTAGGCCGGCGGATTGGAGAGGCTTGTGGGCGATTCGAGGCGGGCGTAAAGGTCGCCCCCGGCCCACATCGCGGTTCCAGGCCCCTGGCGGCGCAGGTGATCCTGCATGGAGGGGGCGTCGAGCCAGTCGGCCAGCTCCCAGCGGATCGGGTCGCCCTCCATCCGCGCCCAGTTGAAGCGGTAATCCCCCAGCACGGCGAGCCGGTCCAGGCAGGCCAGGGCCGCGTCCATCAGCTCGGGGGTGAACTCGAACGAGATCGCCGCCAGCGGCGAGGTCAGGCCCGCCAGCACCTGTGGCTCGTACCCCTCCACGTCGATCTTGCAGAACCGCGGCCTGCCGTAGCGGGCGATCAACTGGTCCAGCGTGGTCAGCGGCACCTCGATCTGCTGCGACCATTCCCGATCCGCCAGCCGGCCCGAGGCCTTGACCGCCTCGATCCATTGCGGGTTGAGGCTGGAGATGTCCGAGCTGCCGCTGACCCACATGGTCGCAGCGCCCGGCTCGGAGCCGACGGCCTGACCGACCAGGCAGACGTGCCGATCACCCTCGAAGCGGTCGCGCAGGCGCTGGAGGCAGGCGGGCTGGGGCTCCACCGCCACGACGCGTGCCCCGAGCTTGCGGAACACGTAGGCCTTCCAGCCGATGTTGGCGCCGATGTCGAAGGCCAGGTCGCCGGGGCGGATGAGCTGGCGGTAGAACCGCCGTTCGCGCCTCATCTGCCGCCACATTTCTCTGCGGACGACAGCCTGGCGCGCGGTGTCGATGGGCTCATAAAGCCCGCAGGTCCGCAACGCCGTCTTGACGCCTCGACGCCAGCTCATGGGGGCACCTGCCATGAGCATCGGCCGATGCCGTCTCCGCGGATCAAAACCGCTGCCCCGCCGCTATGGCCGCTGCGGCCGCGTACCCTGGCTGCGCCCGACAAAGAAGTAGATCAACGCCCCGATCCAGTTGAGCAGCAAGATCACCAGCACCCAGACGATCTTGTCATTGCCCTTGAACTGGCGCGTCAGGCAGTCGATGAGCATCCACAGCCAGAAGGCCAATACCAGCAGGCCGATCGGGAAGAAACAGCACGGCAAGGCCAAGGCCCAGGACGCGCCCCCATCCATCACGGGTTGATGCATAGGCATACCCCCCCTTTCGTGACGTGTGCAGGCTATCCTAACCGGCCCGCCCGCAAGGGTCTAGCGCAAAAACAAGGCCGCCCGAAATCGAGCGGCCCTGGGGCAATCGATGCGGTTGGGCTGGGCGTCGTGCGTTTAGGCCGACCAGCCGCTCTTGAACTCGCCGATGGCCTTCCTGAACTGCTCTTCCAGCTCGGGGCTGAAGGCCTGCTGCTGGGCGAGCTGGTCGCGCAGGCTCTTGGCCGGGCCCTGGAAGTATTGGACCAGGGCGTCGGCGAAGGGCTGGACCTGCCTGATGGGCAGGTCGTCGAGGAAGCCGCGCGTGCCGGCGAAGATCTGCACGATCTGGTCGATCACGTCCATCGGCTGATACTGGGGCTGCTTGAGCAGCTCGACCATGCGGGCGCCGCGGTCGAGCTGGCGCTGGGTGGCCTTGTCCAGCTCGGTGCCCAATTGGGCGAAGGCTTCCAGCTCGCGGTAGGCGGCCAGGTCCAGACGGAGCGAGCCGGCGATCTGCTTCATCGCCTTGATCTGGGCGTTGCCGCCGACGCGGCTGACCGAGATGCCCACGTTGATGGCGGGGCGGACACCGGCGAAGAACAGCTCCGGCTCCAGGTAGATCTGGCCATCGGTGATGGAGATCACGTTGGTGGGGATGTAGGCCGAGACGTCGCCTTCCTGGGTTTCGATGATGGGTAGCGCGGTGAGCGACCCGCCGCCGTTGTCGTCGGAGAGCTTGGTGGCGCGCTCCAGCAGGCGGCTGTGGAGGTAGAACACGTCGCCGGGGTAGGCCTCGCGTCCGGGCGGCCGGCGGAGCAGCAGCGAGAGCTGGCGGTACGCCGCGGCCTGCTTGGACAGGTCGTCGTACACGCACAGCACGTGCTTGCCCTTCCACATGAAGTACTCGCCCATCGCGCAGCCGGCGTAGGGGGCGATGTACTGCATCGGGGCCGGGTCGGAGGCAGCGGCGTTGACGACGATGGTGTAGTCCATCGCGCCGTGCTGCGTCAGCGCCTCGACCACCGCCGCCACCGTGGACTCCTTCTGGCCCACCGCGACGTAGATGCAGTACACCGGCTGGTCGGTCTGGTGCGTGTATTTCTGGTTGATGATCGCGTCGAGGGCGACGGCGGTCTTGCCCGTCTTGCGGTCGCCGATGATCAGCTCGCGCTGCCCCCGGCCGATGGGGATCATCGAGTCGATGGCCTTGATGCCGGTCTGGAGCGGCTGCTTGACCGGCTGACGGTCGGCGATGCCGGGGGCGATGATGTCCACCTTGCGGCTCTCGGTGGCGCGGATGGGCCCCTTGCCGTCGATGGGCTCGCCCAGGGCGTTGACCACCCGGCCCAAGAGCGCCTCGCCCACGGGGACCGAGAGCAGGTCGCCGGTGGAGCGGACGGTCATGCCCGCCTTGATCTTGAGGTAGTCGCCGAAGATGACCGCGCCGACGATGTCCTGCTCCAGGTTCATCGCCTGGCCGCGGACGACCTCGTTCTCGCCGACCTCGAACTGGAGCATCTCGCCGGCCATCACATCGGAGAGGCCGTAGATGCGGGCGATGCCGTCGCCCACCTCCACCACCGTGCCGACCTGCGAGACCTCCAGCTCGGTCGCGTAGCGCTCCACTTCCTGCTTGATGACGCTGGCGATTTCGTCGGTCTTGATCTTCACTGGGTGGCCCTTGAACTGGTCAGGGATCGCGTCCGAAGGCTGGGTCCAACGCCCCGAGGAGCAGACCCGCCGCCCCCGGCATGAGGGGGGCAATAGGTT
>DASVCG010000525.1:0-4284 GCA_036381755.1 Phycisphaeraceae bacterium
TTGGGGAGGAGGCGGCGCAGCGGAGGGCTTGGGCGGGCTGGCGCGTCGGCTTGGCTTGCGTGGGCGGGTCATGGCTGGGTCTGCGCCGCGGGGGCCGCTTCCATCTGCTTCATGCGCAGCACGACCCGCTGATCGATCAGCCAGATCGCGCCCAGGGCGATCAGCACCAGCACCAGGTACACCGTCAGCCGCACAGGCCAGGGGGCCAGGGCGGTCGAAGGATGAACCGACGCGGTAGATGATTGATTCTGCGGAAGCATCCGGATGATCCTCAATGATTATTCGCCGCGAACACCCAGGGGATTACAGTTCAGCGCCTGCTAAGAGTCCACGGTTGATCGGCGATTGATGCTTGGCGTCTGCCCCCTGCCCTCTACCCTCTGCTATTAGTGGTCGAACTCATCGCCCCTGAACGTCGAGCCCAGGTAGAGCTTGCGCACCTGCTGGTCGTTGATGATCTGGCGGGGGGTGCCCTGGGCGAAGACCTTGCCTTCGAAGATGACGTAGGCGCGGTCCACGATCTCCAGCGTGCGCTGCACGTTGTGGTCGGTGACGAGCATGGCGATGTGGTGGTCGCGGCGGAGCCGGCGGATCTCCGCCTGAAGCTCCTCCACCGCCACGGGATCGACCCCGCTGAAGGGTTCATCCAGCAGGATCAGCGAAGGCTCGGTGACCAGGGCCCGGGCGATCTCCAGCTTCCGCCGCTCGCCGCCCGAAAGCGTGCGCGCCTGCTGGTTGCGGAGCTTGGTCAGGTCGAACTGGTCCATCAATTCCTGGGCGCGTTGGCGGCGCTGGGGGCGGGTGAGCGGGCGGGTCTCCAGGATCGCCAGCAGGTTCTGCTCCACCGTCAGGCGTTGGAACACGCTGGGCTCCTGCGCCAGATACCCCATGCCGCGCTGGGCGCGCTGGTACATGGCCAGCCGGGTGACGTCCTGGCCGTTGAAGATGACCTGGCCCTCCTCGGGCTGGATCATGCCGATGGTCATGCGGAAGCTGGTGGTCTTGCCCGCGCCGTTGCGGCCCAGGAGGCCGACGATCTCGCCCTCGGAGACGTCGAAGGAGACGCGGTCGACCACCCGCCTGCCGTTGTAGGTCTTCACCAGGTTGTTGGCTTTCAGGATAAACACAGGTGGGATGATAGCCGAAGGGTCGCCAGCGGGCACGACGCCGCTGCGGACCGCCGATCCCGATGAGCCGCCCGCGTCGGACCCGCCCAGCATGAAGCGGGGCGGGAACGGGCTCCGGGGGCGGGGGTCGTCAGGGCCGGCTGCCGACGGGCTGGGTAGCGGCGGTGCCCTCCGCAGCGGCGGGGGCGCCCTCGATGAACACGTCCACGAGCTGCCCCGGATAAAGCGGCACGCCCTGGTCGTCCTGCACGCGGAAGAGCACCTCCACCACGCGGGTGTCGACCAGCTCGGTGCTGGCGCCGGTGAGCTGGCGCTTGGGCTGAGCGTAAGGCTCGATGCGGATCATCTCCAGCGGCAGCCGCACATCCACCGGGCCGCGCACGCGGGCGACCGCCTCAGCGCCTTCGCGCAGGCGGGGGGCGTCCTCCTCATCCACCTGCGCCCGCACGTGGATCGCGGACAGGTCGCCCAGGATCATCGCCGGCTCCTGGCCGACACCAGGAGCGGTGTACTCGCCCGGATCGACGTTGCGCTTGAGCACGACGCCGGCAATGGGCGAGCGCACCGTCAGCCGCGCCAGGCGCGTCTCGATGGCTTGCAGTTGAGCCTGCGCCTGGGCCAGCTCCGCGCGGGCGACCTCGATCTGCCGCTGCCAGGTCCCCGCGTTCAATTCGTTCAAGCGCGCCTGGGCCTCCGCCAGTCGGCCCTGCGCCGCTTCCCACTGATAGCGGGCGCGGTCCAGCTCCTCCCGCGTGGCAGCGTTTTGCTGGTACACCTGCTGGGTCAATTCATACTGGCTGCGGGTGTAGGCGGCCTCAGCCTGCGCCGCCTCCACCTGGGCCTGGGCGATGGGCACCTCCTCCGGCCGGGGCGCCGCCAGGAGCTGCTCCAGCCGCGCCTGCGCCACCTGCGCCGCGGCCCGCGCCTGGATGCGGTCCGCCTCCAGCGGCCGGGGGTCAAGCTGAAACAGCGGCTGATCCTTGGCCACCGTGTCGTTGACCTGGACATGCACCGCGGTCACCAGCCCCGGCTCGGGCGCTGCGACCACGATGTCCCGGCTGGCGGCCTCCACCAGCCCCGTCGCCGCGATCCCCGCGGTGAAGGGGTTGACCGATGGCGGAGACGCGGGCGGAGGCTCCACCTCCTGTCGGCCGGAGGTCAACACCGTCCACACCCCCAGCACCAGCCCCACCGCTGCCAGAACCAACACCGCCCATCGTGTCATGCTTCACCTTTTCAATCGACCCGATCCCCAACACCTCGCCCCCGCTTGGTGACTCCGATTTTTCTGCCCCTGCCGTCTACCCCCTGCCCTCTGCTCCTGCCGCCTGCCCCCTATACCTACGGATGCCGGTAGGGCTGTCTCTGGTGCTCCAGGATCTCCTGCGAGGGTGTCGGCAAGATTCGGCCATCCTCCATCTCCTCGATGCGGTCAGCAAAGTGGAAGATGCGGGCGTCGTGCGTCACGACGATGACGCACCGCCCCTGCGCGTCATCGCCCCGGCTGGCCTGGCGGATCAATTCCATGACGGACTGGCCCGTTCGGCCGTCGAGGTTGGCGGTGGGCTCATCGCACACCAGCAGGCGCGGCCGGGCCACCAGGGCCCGGGCGATCGCCACGCGCTGCTGCATCCCGCCCGAAAGCTCCGCGGGCACCGCATCGAGGCGGTCCCCCAAGCCCACGCGGTCCAATTCCCGGGCCGCCTGCTCTCTGGCCCGCCTGCGGTCCACCCCGCGGATCATCAGCGGCACCGCCACGTTCTCCACCGCGGTCAGCGTCGGGATGAGGTTGAAGTCCTGGAACACGTACCCCACCATCCCGCCGCGCCTGCGGGTTCTTTCATCCTCGGACAGCGAATCCCATCGCACGCCGAAGACCTCGACCAGGCCCTGGTCCGGGCGCAGCACACCGGAGATGATCGACACCAGCGTCGTCTTGCCGCAGCCGGAGGGCCCCACCAGCATGATCAGGTGGTTGGGCTTGATCTCCAGGTCCACGCCGCGCAGCGCCTGCACCTGCGCCCTGGCCGTGCCGAACGACTTGGTCACGCCGTGCACCCGAACCGCCAGCGAGTTGTGGTTGCCACTGTCGTTCACTTGCCGATCCGCTCCGCGTCCATGCGTATCACTTGAAGATCATTGCCGGCTCCAGGCTCAGCACGCGGCGGAGGCTCAGCAGGCTGCCCACGCTCACGCACACGAGCATCGCCACCAGCGACCCGAGCATCAACTGCCAGGGGAAGTAGGTGGCCAGCTCCGAACCGGGGTCCCGGCCCATCCAACTGAACACGCCCGCCCCGCCCACGCCGATGCCATAGCCGATCATCCCCACGAACAGCGCCTGGCCCAGGATCATCTTCACCAGCGTGAAGCGCGTCGCGCCCATGGCCTTGAGCACCGCGAAGTAGCGCAGATTCTCCAGGGTGAACTGGTAGAAGATCGCCGCGGCCACCACCAGCCCGACGATGAACCCCAATAGCACGGTGATGCCGAAGTTGATGCCGATGCCCGTCTCGCGGAGGATGAACTCGATCGTGCGCCAGCGCAACTCGCTGGTGGTGAACGCCGCCAGGCCCTCGATCTGCCCGATCCGCCGCTGCACGTCGCGCAGGCCCGCGTCGTCCTTGACCTTTACGAGCATGAAGCTCATGCGGTTTCGGCTGGTGGGCACAAAGTCGATGGCGCGCTCGTAGGTGGTGTAGATCAGCGCATTGGATTCAAAACCTAATCGAGCTTGCGCAAAGCCCACCACCACCGCCCTGCGATCGTTGAGCCGCAGCGTGTCGCCGATCTGAACGTCAGCCAGCTTCTGCCGCGAAGTCTCCTCGACGATCACCGAATCGGGAATGCGCAGATCCTCGACCCGCCCCGCGGTCATCCTGGGGGGCTGCCCCACCAGCGTGTTGCGGTCGATCCCGATGAGCTGGGCCGTCTTGAACGTGCCGTCGGGCAGCTCCACCGGCGCGCGGGCGGTGAAAAACGGCTCCGCCCAGGCCACCCCCGGCACCGACCGCACGCGCATCAGATCCTCATCATTGAGCGGGCGGATCTCCCCCACATACCGTGTGTATGGGTCAGCCACCCACAGGTCCGGCTGGGAGATGTTCTGCAAAAAACCCGTCGCCCGCAGCATCAGCCCCAGAAAAATCGACCCCTG
>DASVCG010000526.1:0-11726 GCA_036381755.1 Phycisphaeraceae bacterium
ATCGGGGCTCGCACACGGAAACGGCCGCGTTTGTTGCTGGCGATCAGAGATTCGACGTATCCACCGTCGGTTTCAACAGCATCAATGCGGGTGTAGAGAAGGACACGAACACCGAGTTGAGCCAACCGCTCGATCATCACAAGACGCAAAATATCTGGTGATACGCAGACACCGTACAGCGTGCGCCAGTCGCAGATGGCGCCGATGTACCCGCCGAGTCGCTTGCACCCGTTGAGCAGGTCATTGAGGACACCACCCACAATCCATTGCCCGAGCGAATTGCAGCACCCCAGCAAGGGCAGGCCGCTGATGGCGTTGCCCCCCACCATCGGGCTGGATTCGACCAGAATCGTGCGCGCTTGATTCTGTGCCGCGGCCAGGGCTGCCGCCACACCGGCGGGGCCTCCGCCGATCACTACCACGTCCGCGTTGAGGTCGTCTGTCATTGCCGTGCTTTACATATGATGCTATTGATATCGTCCATCACGCCACCGTTGATGCTATATGCGCAGGACCAAGACCATCTGCTCTCATTCAATCTCGATCCTGTAGATCAGGGGGTGAAATTGTTAACACTGAATCGGTGGGAGTGGTTTCGAGGCAATGCTGCTGAGTTGCCCGATCAGCCAGCGGGTGTATCAATCCACCATCGACGATGAGCGATTGACCCGTGATGCCGCTGCCCGCTCCGCTTAGCAGCAGGCTGATCGGTCCCAGCAGGTCACACGGCGTGAGACGTCTGGGAACAGCCTGCCAGCCGATCAATCGTGCGTCCGTCGCTTCGCTGCCTCCCTCCTTTTCAACCCGGATGGCGCCGGGTATGAGGCAGTTCACAGTGATCCGACTGCCCTTCAACTCATGTGCCAACGAGCGTGTCACGCTCTCAAGGGCACCCTTCGATGCAACATAGGCGCTCATGTAGCTGCCGCCGTGCCCTGCCATGACCGACCCAACGAAGATCACGCGGCCCTGGGAGCTTTCTCGCAGCTTTGGCAGCAGGTGTTGGGTCAAGGTGACCGGTGCATGCAGGTTCACTTGCAGAACGCGTTGCCACAGCTCGGGCTGGTTGTCGTCGAACCGGTGACGCGGGTCGATCGCCGCATTGTGGAGCAGGCCGTCCAGTGCCCGCGTCTCATCGCGGACTTGCCGGGCCGTCGCCTTCACCGCATCGGGGTCGGCAAGATCACATTCGTACAATTTCATGCGGCATTCATCGACACAAAGCTGTTCACGAATGGCCCGCATGGTCTGGATCGGCGTGCCGACCAGCACGAGGTTTAGCCCCTGATCGATCAGTCCCGGCAGAATCGCTTTGCCGATCCCCTGCGTTGTGCCCGTGATCAGCAGCGTCCTGCCTTCGAGATCGTCAAACCGAAACGAACATGATGATCGGTTCATTCGTGGTATCCAGCACGCAGGGATCACATCACGGTGTCATAGGGCACTAAAGCGCCTATGGTCAGATGTCTCAAACAGCACTTCGAGCCAGTCGGCGCCCAAGCCGGGGGCGGAGGGCGCAAGGACGCGGCCGCCTTCGATCTGAGGCACCCACGTCGCAAGCTGGGGATAGCGCAGACGCAGGTGCGCACGCAGCGTCTCTTGCCACGCGACGTTGGTGCGTGCGATGCCGACGTGCAGGCCGGCCAGCAGTGTCAAGGGGCCTGTGCAGTCATGCATAACGACTGGAATGTTGTAGAACTGGGCGAGATCGGTCAGCTTCAAGGTCTGTGAAATTCCGCCGACCCACGTGGGATCGATCATCAGGTAGTCTGTCGCCCGTTGCTCCAGCACCAGCCGGTATTCGTCCGGCCCGATCATCATCTCGCTGACTGCTAGCGGCATGCCACACCGCTGACGGAACTGTTGGATCGTGTCCACGCAATCCGGCCGGATCACGTCCTCCAGCCACAAGGGGCGGACCTCTCTGATCGCATCGGCGATCCGAAGCGCCATGGGCAACTGGAAGAAGCCGTGCCCATCGAGCATCAGCTCGAGCTGATCACCGACCGCCTCGCGCATCTTGAAGAACGGCGCCAACCCCTTCCTAATATCAGTGTGGCTGACGTGCAGCGCACCACTGGGTTTATGGGCTGCGAAGTCCAGCGTCCACATTTTGACCCCGCTGATACCTTCTTCCAGCAGCTCGCGCGCATACGCCGCCGGCTCGTGAACGGCCATCCAATAGTCGTTCAGCGGCCCCTTCTCACCGATCGGGCCATAGCCGGGCCAGGCTCCCGGGCGACCGTCGCTGTGTTTGCCGCCATAAGCCGGCCCGCCGCTGCTGTTGTAGGCGCGCACGCCTTCCTGGGCTCGTCCACCCAGTAATTGCCACACCGGGACGCTGTTTGCTTTTGCCTTGATGTCCCACAGTGCCAGGTCAATCGCTGACAGCGCGCGCAGCTCGGCACCGCGCGAGCCTACGTTGGTGGCACGCTCGTAAAGGAACCGCCAGTGCGCTTCGATGTCAGACGGGTCCGCCCCCAGCAGCCGAGGGCTCATCCAATCATGGATGATGGCCGCCAGCGCGTGTGGTATGAACCAGCTCTCGCCGACACCGATCAGACCGTCGTCGGTGTGCACCCGGCACATCAGCAGGTTGGGAGAAAGGCCTGGGCAAGTCGCTGTTTCGATGCGAGTAATTTTCATCTGTAGTTCACGAATAACTGCCACGCATGAATGAAGCTCACAACGAGCTGTTGCGTTGTAACAAGACCATCCCTCTCAAGCCTGACAGCACCAAGCTGGTTGGCTCCGGGATGTCTGCGAAATCGCCCTTGTTATATTTGAATAGATCGCCAGCACCATCTGGGAGCGTCCATTGAGGGTGTGACCCCGTCAACTGTCGCAGTCCTACTCTCCAGCGAGCGACCAGCTCCACACATCGCGGAGTTTGGCGTAACCTAGGTTGGCTGCGAAGCTGCCTTCCATCTCCCGCCGGTAGGCCCGCAAGTCGCGCAGCACCTTGGCCAGG
The DNA here is from genome assembly GCA_036381755.1 of Phycisphaeraceae bacterium. Lineage (GTDB taxonomy): Bacteria > Planctomycetota > Phycisphaerae > Phycisphaerales > Phycisphaeraceae > DASVCG01. The sequence continues at coordinate 2,972 of DASVCG010000526.1, forward strand.
TGTTGGCGTGTGACCTTGTCTTGGCGATATCCCTTGTACGCGCGCAGGGCCCGGACCGTCAGGTCGGCGTGTCGAAATCCCTTTTCCAGGTACGCGACACGCTGTTCAGCTAGTTGATTTCCCTGGGCCGCCTTTATGGCCCGCTTCAACAGCTCTTCACCATGCGTCATCACCCGCGGCGTGAACAGAAGGTCGGCGCCAAGCAGCCAATTCCTGTAAATGAACCCGCCCCATTGCCTGCCATACCAATCCCACTCCTCCTGTGTCACGCTTTTGGAAACCTTGTCCCAGAAATCGAAGTACGCTCGTACATGCTCCTCGGCCGGGCCAAAGGCGCTGTAGTATTCATCGAGCATCTGTTCGACTGGCTGATCGGGGCGGACGTTCAGCCGTGCCAGCACGTAAAGCGTCGGCCCCTGGGCCGCCCACTGGCCGGTCAGCGAATCGAATCGGCTGCCGATCATCCCGTGCTTGGCAGCGAAGGAGACAGCCTCGTGCAGTTCGCGGGCGTAGAACAGCGGCATCGTATGACCCGCGTGCGTCCAGTTCGGGCGGAGCATCAGCCGGGCACCTGTGTCTCGCCATCCCTGCCACAGCTCTTTGAATCTTTCCAACTTTTCCGGTGTCCACGGAAAGCCGTCGGAGAAGTCTGAAACGAACGAGATGATGATGCGTTCATTCAATTTCACGCCGATCGGCGGGTCTTCATAATTCGCGTAGGCGTAGCCGAAGACGACCGCTTCCGGGTCCACCCTCTCCGCCTCTTTCTGCACCGCCAGGTAGAACCGGGCGTAGCGGTTGGACAGCGATGGATTGGGCTTGTGTCGGAACATCGCCCACCGCTCCCGCCAAGTGGGAATCTGGCCAAGGTCCCAGTAAGGATGGCCGTTAAACGCCGCTTGCTTCAGATCCCATGACCGGCAACGTTCGCAGGTGCACATGCCCGGCGAATCGTTCTCGCATGCGTTGACGAACGGCCGCCACTCCGTCCGATACTGCTTCCAATCTGCAACGATCTGCTGGTGTAACGCAGGGTTGGATACACACATCGTGATGTACTTGCCGTCTTCGTCGCCTGCCAGCGGTCGGCGGGTACCGTCAGGAAGGCGGTTAAAGTATTCCGGGTGTGTCTTGCCGAAGCGCTTCCACCAGATGCGCTCTTTGTCAACCTGCTGCGCGTTATTGCCAAAGGCATGGCCGTATTTCAAGCTCTGCGCGGGCTCGTTGAGCCTGTGGCGTAACAGAAACTTCTGCTGCGCCCGCATGAATTCGTCCCGCGCCTCAGGTCTCGACCAGCCGTCAACGCGATGTAGCCACTCGGCGTCCGCCACCAGCACGGTGCTCATAAAACGGGGCTCGAGCGACCGATCCAACTCGCCGATCGTGATCTGTTCACGGTGCGGAATGTACTCGCCTAACTTGCCTGGAAACACCCACCGAACGCCCATCTCTGTTTCGAGGAATTCGTACACCGCCCAGAGGGTTCCGCTTCACTGTGCGAGCTTACGGCGAGTTCGGCCCGCGCAAGGGCAACATCCTGCTCATCCGCCCCGGCGAAACGTTCCAGCAGATCGTCCCGGGCGTGTGCATGAATCACATCGGCACCACTCCCTGCGGCCGTTACTTCCACGCTGATTCGATCGGACTGCCTGCACCATTCGGTGAGCCCGGCCGGATTATTGTCGGCTCACCCAAGACCGGCCGATTCGTCGACGTCTGCTTGAGCCATAGCAAAACAAGTGAGAAGTACAAGCAGGAGGCCCACCCCCACGCTTACCTTAGCCCGGACTTTCGGTGGGTGGTTTTCAACTCCATCCGCACCGGCAAGCCGGAAACATATGTCGCGTCGATTCCTCCTGAGCTGCTGGTCGGCCTCGACGAGTCACCGAGGCAACATGGGGAAGATGCTCTGTTCCCCTGTGCTTCGAAATGAACCGCGAAACGGAACCTCCAGAGTCTTGAGCCATGGCCCCACGCGTTGGATTCCTCGGCATGGCGCTGTCCTCACCTCGCCTCATCCACCCACGCGCTGCACGAGATGCGGCTTGCTCGGGTCGTCGGCGCTCATGTCAAGCGATCGCCCTTGCGGCATGGTCGTATTGGCTATCGTCTATCCCGTAGTAAGCAGTTGGCCACCACGTGGATATCTCTGCTGATGCATGATCATGCCTCAGCATAGCTTCGGCGAGCCGGTTTCTTGTACCCACTGCATATACAGCCGTTCAATACTGTTGCGCTAGAGCTATCCGGTTATCCGCCAAAGCCGACAACTCCTCCACCTTGTAGGGCACTTCCGGGTGACTGCCTGCTGAAAGAACGGATCAGCTCAATTCGGAGACGATCTGACCAATGGTTCTGATGGCTTGATCGACCCTCGCACTCCACGGCACCGCGCAATTGAGCCGCATGTAGTGACGGAATTGTCCATTGGGGCTGAAGATCGCACCGGGCGCGATGCTGATCTTGTGGGCCAGCGCGTGCTGGAATACTTCAGCGGTATCCACTTGCTTGGGCAGCTCGATCCACAGCAGATGCCCGCCCGCAGGCCGATGGAGCCGGATCGGTTCGGGAAAATGTCGTGTCACGCTTTCGCAGAAGCGGTCCACCTGTTCACGATACTGTCGCCGCAACCGTCGCAGGTGCTTGTGGACGCCGCCGTTGTCGAGGAAGTCGGCGAGCGCGTGTTGCGGCGCGATGGTGGACGTGGGGTTGACCGCCACCTTGAGCAGCTCGACCTGCGCCGAGTATTTGCCCGCCACACACCATCCCACACGGAATCCCGAAGAGAGGGTCTTGCTGGTGGAGCTGCAATAGAGCACCAGGCCGCTCGAGTCCATCGCCACCAGCGGCGTCGATCGGACGTCGCCAAAATAAAGATCGCCGTATATATCGTCTTCAATGATAGGGGTGCCGGTACGGTGCGCCCATGACAGGAGTTCCCGGCGGCTGCTGTCGGGCATGCACGATCCGGTCGGATTGGCGAATGACGGCGTCACTACCACGGCGGCGATCCGATGCCGCTTCGCCGCCTTCTCCAGCGCGGGTACGGAGATGCCCTCGACGGCGGAGGTCTCAATGGGCAGCGCGTCGAGCCCCAATCCTTTCAGCGTGATCAGATGCCCGTAGTACGTTGGCGACTCGATCGCCACCGTATCACCCGGCCGGGTCACAGCCCGCAGACAGAGATTCAGCGATTCGGTGCAGCCGTTGGTGATGATCAGATCGTCGCCGGACAATGTGCAGCCGTAGCCCGCCATCATGCGCGCCAATTGCTGTCGCAGCTTGGGTAGGCCCGTCGGGGGGCCGTAGGTATGGATGCTCCTGTCATGGATGCGGACGGCCCGAGTGAGGCGCTGATTCAGCGCTCGGGTCGGCATGAATGATGCATCAGGCACCGCCGCGCCGAGTTGCAGAAGGTCCCGCTCTGCCATCCGGCGCAGCATCTGTATCGCGGGATTCACCTGAATGGGGCTGGGCTTGCGCGCGGTCCCGCTGGGCTTGGGCGGCTCCAGCATGTCGCCTGCACGCTGACGCACGTAGTAGCCCGACTGCGGCCGTGCGCGGATGTAGCCGCGATCTTCGAGGTTGCGATAAGCTTCAAGCAGCGTACCGGGACTGACCTTGAATAGTTTCCTGCCGGCGCGCACCGAGGGGATTGCATCGCCGACGCGATAGGTTCCCTGATCGATCTGGCGAGCGATGTGCTCGGCGATCTGCATGTACAGGGGCGCTTGGCGGTGTCGCTCGAACATGATCTTTACTCCGTGCCCGGACATTGGCCCGCAGCGGCAATGCGCACAACTGTACCATATCGAAAACACATCAACTGGCACTGTTCCATTCGGAGCCCCTTCGGCATACTGTTGCGCGTGGCGCTTAATCCTCACACCGCGACAGGCACGCCATGATGTCGATCCATCCATATGACGACGGGCACACGAACTCAGGCAGAGCATCGGTGTGGCCGCTGTTCGGGCCGTACTTGGTCAGCCGTATGGTGAATCGCCTGCGACGATCCCAGGCAGATGCATCCCGAGTCGCCGAGAACGTGGATAAGCCGGAGTTGCCTGCGGCAGAGGGTAACGCCAAGCCGGCGAAGACGCGCAAACCCGTCCGGCCAACTGGTGTGCAGCCAGATTGGACTTCAATCGGCCCTCAAGGAGGTTAATCCATGGATGAATTGGAATTCGCCAGGCAGCAAATTATCGCTACCCGCAGATACACACAAAAACTGCTTGACATCACGCCCGCTGATCGATGGTTCTCCTTTCCCGAGCCTGTGCATACGCACATCGCTTGGCAGGTCGGTCACCTGGCCATGGCGCAGTTTCGCCTGTGTATCTATTATGTTCGCCCGGTACTCGCCGAAGATCAGGCGGTGATCTCCGACGCCTTCATGTCCCATTTCCGCGCAGGCACGCGCCCGGTTGCCGATCCAGCCGCGTACCCGCCGCTCGACGAGATTCTGCGAACATTCAATGCCATCCACGAGCATATTCTCGGCAACTGGTGGCGATACGCCGAGATGGACATGCACGAGCACGCCAACTGCCACCCCCATCGGGTCGTGACGACAAGACTGGATGCCCTGACTTGGGCCGCACGGCACGAGATGCTCCACACCGGTCAGATCGGTCTGCTCCGGCGGCTGCTTGGCTGCGAGTCGATGTGGTAATCTCGATCGGTGCGATTTCCCAGTTTCAGTCAATGCCGTGTGGCCTGCTTTCATTTATACCGATGTCCACGCGTCAGGCGGCGAACCGGATCGTGTGAACCGCATCGCCCCATCGATCCCCATGCAGCGGGGGGGCCAACCAAGTGAGGTTGCGGAAGCGATCGCTTGGCTGCTGTCAGACGCCGCTTCGTACACGACAGGCACATTCATTGAGATGGCCGGTGGATGGTGACCCGCCATCTTTACAACCACGACAGTGCGTCGTCTTCTACACCAGAAGTGCATGGTGACGCGTGTCCACACCTTCAACTTCGAGGCCGGCATGTCGAGCACCGTCGGAGAGGCAGTTTCCTCGGGCGTCGGTAGGATAATGTCTCCAGTATCAATGTCGATCTGAATGCTCAAGTGAGCGGTTTGATGCGGTCTGCGTCGGGGCTGGGTCGTAGTCCTTCGCGAAATCCTCGCCCCAGGCCTGTCCGCAGGAGCAGATGGCGTCCGCTTGGCGTGTAGATGTCGCCGTCAGCGTTGCTCTGGGTGTATGGTTGCCAGAAGTGAACGGGCTAGGCGATCCTCCTGGTAACAGTGCGCGAGATCCTAGCCGAGGAGGAGCAGCGCCAGCGGGCGATGGCCTGAACCAGCCTCGCACGGGCGCTCACCTCGCCCGGCGACGTTGCGCTCGCACGCTCGACTAAACCGACTGATCATTTCCCCCGCGGCGCGAGCCCGCCCCGACTGCGTTCGGCGCGCCGGTCCCCAAGTGCCTAAAGGCCGCAACGCAACCCCTTGAAAACAAAGGACTAGGCATTGTGACGAGCGTCACGGGCAGGTTGCGGTCGTCGTTGTTGATCGCGGCGAGCCGCGCCGCGATCACCTCGCCGCGGAGCGCGTGATAGAGCGAAATAACCGAAGCTCTCTTGAGGGGCGGGCCGCCGCGATGGGTGCGCGGCGGCAATGCATACCGTTCCCGCGGATCCACGCCGAAGGTCCGCATCCGCAACACAACCGGGATGCATTTAGCCATCTGTCATCATTATCGGCTAAAAAATTTGGGGCAAATTTGGGGCAAAACATGTTACAGAACGGTTAAAAGTCAGATAAAGACCAGTTCAAACTTTGTCAGCCGGCCTTGGAAGGGATGAGCCAAAATGCCAGGGAAAAACCGCGTTTTTGAGGCGTGAGAGGGGTTTAAAGCAAGCGCCCGCGGTGCGACTCGAACGCACGACCTGCGGATTAGAAGTCCGCTGCTCTGTCCAACTGAGCTACGCGGGCCTATAGCGGCGCAGCAGCATCCCGATGACACTATTCTACGGATTCATCATAGAACCATCGAGCCGCTATAAGAAGCCCATCATCCTTCGAAAAACAGAACCGATTCGGCGACGGGGCGATGCGACCATATCAGCGGATCATCTTCGGGGCATGGCGTGCTATACGAAGCGAAGCCGCCTTGGCTTGATGGCTGTGTCAGCCGGTCGGGGCCGAGCGGATGGGACCTGAACCAGCGGCGATCGGTTGACCCTGCCCCAGGGCAGCGATACGCTCATGTCGACCCCCTTGCCCTCGTAGCTCAGAGGATAGAGCGACGGTTTCCTAAACCGTAGGTCGCAGGTTCGAATCCTGCCGGGGGCGCTTTGATCCCCCCTTCCAGCCCGCTTCGGCTGAAAACCTGCCTGCCCCCACTTGGCCGATACTTGGCTGGCATCGGTTCAGACGCATTGTCGAGGCTCAAGGCAGAAATAAGCTCCCATCCCGCTGGCGGTCCGCCGCTAGGCATCTTTTATCGTGACGATTGGATGGCGGCGTCGCGCTTGCGGTGAGGCTCCGCAGCGGCCTTGGGCCGACACGGCAGCGTTGTCGGCGTGCCGACCTGCGCGGTCATGGTTTGGCCGTCACACGTGACGTGGTACCGATCCCCCTCGACGCGGATGTCGCAGACGCGGTCGCGCAGGCGCAGGTTCGTCAGCCCCACGCGCGGCGAGAAGGTGGGCGGCGCGGGGTTGATGGTGATGTTGCCCTCAGCGTCAACACGGACGCCGAACATACCGAAGATGATCGACTGGGCGACCGCCAGGCCGCCGATCGCGTTCTGGAGCGGCGTGTCGCGGCGATAATCTTTCTGATTGGCGACGATGGAATCGCCCCAGTAGGCGAAGCGGTCGCCCCACCAGAGGATGCGCTTGAGGATGTCTTGCGCCAGGTCCGCGCGGCCGATGCGGTATAGCCGCTCCATGATCTGCGGAGGGAAGCAGACGCAGATGCCCCCGCCGCCGTTGTCAATATCGACCTGATCATAGGCCTCGTCGCGCTTCGACATGCTGTGCAGGCCGTAATCGGATAGGAACTCATCTTCGTTCAGGTGGCTAAGCAGACCTTGGAGGTGCTTGTCGTCCAGCACGCCGCTGCCGATCAGCTTGAACATCTGCACGGTGTAGCGCAGGCCTGTCCGCCCCGCGGGATCGCGAAAAACGTACCAGCGGTCGGCCTCGCTCCAGAGCTCATCGTTGAGCAGTCGCTTAAGCTGTTCAGCGCGGCGGCGCATGTCCGCGGGCGGCGTCACCCCGGCGATGTCGCACAGCGCAGCAGCGGCGTGATAGCTGTCGTACCGACGGCCGTTCAGGTCTGGCAGGTAGTGGTCGTAGACGAAACGCTTGCGCAGCTCCAGGTGATGGTTGCCTATGCCGTAATCGATCAGCCGCACGGGCCCAGCGGGATCGTCGCGGTACAGCGCATGATCGATCACGTGCTGGATGACCGGTTGATCGTTGACCCGCTCCCGGAGGAACGCCGTGTCGCCGGTCAGAAGGACGTAGTAGTACGTCAGAAAGATGATCTTTTCCTGATTGATGTAGTAATGAGGCCCGAATCCCTCCCCGTTCATCGGCATGATGGCGAAATGACGGGTCAGGTCCACGCTCATGAACGCCTTGATGTGCTCGCGCGCCGCGTCGGGGTCATAAAGCGGCATCAGCTCCCAGCTTTCGCTGAAATCCCACAGGTACGCGCCGACGCAGCCGCCGTTGATGCCCCCCGTTGAATAGAACGGGCGCAGCTTGAATTCCGGTACATCCCAGCGGTTCAGCAGCAGATACACCAGCGAGCGCGTGTAAAGCTGCTCAAGCCCGCGATCCTCGGCGTAGAGCGACGGCAGGCGGTCGAAGATCCCGCGCACCTGCGACTCGACGCGGCGATCCATCTGGGCGATCGCGTCGTATTGCGGTAATTGCCGCTCGCACAGCGCGACGCTTTCATCTTTCTCGCCGATGGCGACGATCACGCGGATTCGCACCGATGCTCCGCGGGTAAGTGGCACAATCGCGTTCCAGTGCCCCGACCAGGGCTCCCAGCGCGGATCGGGCGCGTCTGTCGCGATCGAGATCGCGCCGCAGTGATTGAACAGCGTGAGCCGGTTGCCCAGGCATTCGCCCTGACAGGGCCAGACCTCCGTCGGCCGCAGGAAGCCCCATTGCCGTTCATAATTCAGCCCGCCGGCGAGGGCGATCTGAAACGGCACGTCCAAATCGGTTGCCGCTTCGGACGTCAGCGTCGCCTGAAGAACGATCGCGCGGGCATCGCACACGGTGCATAGCGTGGAACGCACGCGCACGCCGTTGATCGCTCCCTCGCGATCCACTTTATGCGGATACCACTTGTAGCGCCTGGTCGGCACCACTTCCCCGAACAGGCGAACCTGGAGATCAAAATCCGGGCTGGAGTAAGGCGGCGCGAACAAGCCGCGCATCGACATCATGTCACGATACGGCACGCTGACGGTCGCCCGGCCGTTGAAGATGCCCAGGTGCTTCGGGGCGATCAGGTTGCGGTCGCCTTCAATCGCGAAGACTTCAAGGCAAGACAAATCCGCGGTTTGATCATTCATCGGAAACCCGTTGATAGGCGTTGGAGACATCGAAGCGTTCGAGCGCATCGTAGTTGAGCGTCACCCCCAGCCCGGGTTTGTCGGGCAGGGGGATCCGGCCGTCGGTCATCGTGAGGCCCTCGTCGGCCAGCTCGCGGCGCAGCGGCGACTCGCTCAGCTCCGCGGGCAGGTACTCGATGTACGGGCAGCACCCCGCCGCGGCG
>DASVCG010000527.1:0-5291 GCA_036381755.1 Phycisphaeraceae bacterium
CGTCCTGGATGACCGGATGATCCGCGCCGGGGAACGTCTTGGTCAGGTAATGCGCGCACAACAGCGCCCCGCTCGTGCCGGGCGGGTGGGGGTGATCCCCGTGCTGGTCATGCGGATGGGACACGTCTGTTTGCTCGTTTCATCAATCCACGCGATCCACAGCCGGCGTTTTCTGCCGCCCCATGCCGGCGTCGGGCTTCATTCACGCACAGCAGACCTTTAGTGTACCCCTTGCCGTTGGCTCCAGAACAGGACCGCCACCAGCAGCGACGAAACCAGCGTGATCGCCAGGGCGTAGGGGGCCGCCTGGGCGAACAGCGCCTCGTTGGTCTTGTCCCACAGGTTGGTCGCCAGCGTCTGGAAGTCCAGCGGCGCCAGCATGATCGTCATGGGCAGCTCTTTCATGGCCGAGAGGAACACCAGGGCCAGCGCGGTCAGCAGCCCGCCGCGGATCAGCGGCAGCGTCACCCGCAGGAAGGTCGCCGCCGGTCCGCACCGCAGCGAACGGGCCGTCTCCTCCAGTCGAGGGGAGACCTGGTACAGCGAGCTGCGGATCGGCCCGATCGCCTCCGCCACAAAGTGCACCGCGTACGCCAGCACCAGGAGCGTCAGCGTCTGGTACAACGCCGGAACCGCGCGGAGCGAGAAAAAGATCACCCCCAGGGCGAAGGCCAAGGGCGGGGTGGCGTAGCCCAAATAAGCGATCCGCTCCAGCGCGCGCGTCGCCCGGGATGGTCGGCGGACGCTCAGGTACACCAGCGGCAGCGTCAGGAGGATCGTCAGCCCCGCTGCCGGCGCCGACGCTGACAGCGACGACCCCAGCGCCCGGGCCAGATCGCCCCAATCATGCGCCGCTCGGCCCACGATCATCCAGTGAATGATCGCGCCCATCGGCACGATCACCGACGCCAGCGCCAGCACCGCTGCAAACGTGTACGCCCCCACGCGCCCCCCCCAGCCCAATCGCACCATGCCCACCGGCCGGGCGGTGCCCGTCCCCGTGCGGTGGAACAGCCGCCGACCCAGCAGATGCGCCTCCGCCAATAGCAGCACGCCGGTGATCAGCAGCATCAACAGCGCCAGCCACGCCGCGTAGACCCGGTCGTACGAGTTGCGGTAAAGCAGGTACAAGGCGTAGCTGAACGTGTCGTAGCGCATCAGCGACACCACGCCGAAGTCCCCCAGCACGTGCAGCCCCACCAAAAGCCCCCCGGCCTGGAACGCCGGACGAAGCTGCGGCAGCGTCACCCGGCAAAAGACACGCCAGGGCGGCAAGCCCAGCGACCGGGCCGACTCCTCCACCCCCCCGTCCATCCCGCGCAGCGCGCCGCGCAGATTCAAAAATAGATACGGGAACGTGCACAGGCTCAGCGCCGCCAGCGCCCCCCAGTAGCCCCTCGGCCGCGGCAGATGCACCCCCGCTAGCTGCGCCAGCGTGCCCTGCTGGCCGCACGCCGCCAGCAGCGCGTAGGCCATCACGTAGCCCGGCACCGCCAGGGGCAGCACGCCCACCAGCGTCAAGAGGCCCCGGCCGGGCAGGTCGCTGCGCGTCGTCAGCCACGCCAGCGGCAGCGCGATCAGCGTCCCCACCGCCAGCACGCCCACGCTCAACAGCGCCGTGTTGATCAGCAGGTGCAGATGCCGGGCGCGAAACAGCAGCTCGCGGGCTTGCGCCAGGTCCGCCTCACTGGCCCGCATCACCAGGTACACCAGCGGCGCCAGCACGCCCGTCAACACCAGCAGCGCAGGCAACCCCAGCCACCACCACGCCCGCAACCGACGCGTCCAACCTATGGAAACGGCGCTTAAAATAGCCCCGCCTCACGCAAAAGTTCCAGCGTCTGGTCCAGGTGACGCAACTGCTCGAAATCGAACGCCGGGCTCAGCATGATCACCCGCTCCATCGGCAGCAGGTAGCTGGGCGTCTCCGTGCCGTGCACCACGGGGTACTCATGCACGCTCCAGGCGGCGAAGCGCTGCGCCTCCGGCGAGAGCAAAAAGCTCAGCAGCCGTCGCGCAGCCTCGGGTTGATCGCCATGCCGCAGGATCGCGGCGCCCGTCACCAGCGCCAGGTTGCCCGCGTCGCCGGGGGCGAAGTGATGCATCTTCACCGGCGCATCGGCCTGCTGGGCGGCCTCCAGGGCCTTGCGGGATTCAGCCTGCTCAAGATCCTCCAGCTTCACCTTGCCCGACGGGTGCAGCAGGCGCAGCACGTAATAGTGATTCGTTAGGGCCACGTCGATCTCCCCGGCCTTGAGCGCCTGGATCATCGGCGTGTTGGAGCTGTAGGCCACCGGCTCCAGCGCCTTGACGCCTTCGAGCCACGCCTTGGCGGCCTCCTTGCCGTGGAGGATGCGCACCGCGGTGACGAAATCCTGAAAGCTGGGGTAGCTGGGCGTCCAGCCGATGCGGCCCTTGAGCTGCTTGAGCTTGGGCAAGTCCATCACCGACTCGGGCAGGTCCGCCTGCGAGACGCGCTGGGCGTTGTAGGCCAGCACGCGGAAGCGCGTGGTGATGGGCACCCACCGCCCGGAAGAGGGCACGAACGCCGCCGGCCGCTGGAGCAGATCCTGGGGCAACTGCGTCAGCAGGCCCGCGCTGTCCGCAGCACCCAGCGCGCCGGTGGTGTTGAACCACGCCACGTCCGCGGGGCTGCGGCTTCCCTCCTCGTTGAGCGTGGCCAGCAGTTCCGCATCCGAGCCGAACCGCACCTGCACGTCGATGCCGGTTTCCTGCTCAAAGCGCTCCAGGAGCGGCTCGATCAGCGTCTTGGACCGGCCGCAATAAAGCACCAGCGACTGGGCCCAGGCCATCGAACCGCTCAGTAGCACCACTGCTGCGCTCAGCACCGCCAGCGTCCCGGGGAACACTGCCTTCGTCCACGATCGCTGTCGCATGTTCACCCCTTTGCCCCAAGGGCGTTTGCATAAAAAACGACGCCAGCCCCCGCCTGGATCCATTTAGCTACGTTTAGCCCCGCCCACGTCCATTCAGCCCTGCCCCATGATCGGCAGGCGGAAGAAGCCACTATCCACTTATTGAGAATGAATGTCAACTACTACTTTTCACGCCCCTTGGCCGGTTCGAAATCCGCCACATCAGCACGCCCTCAAAGACTTGGCGAAAGCAGTCCAAATCATGCTGGAGAAACACTTTATAAACAGCAAAGCCCATTCTTCCGGGTTTGGAGAGAGGTTCCGGGGAGCTTCCGGGGAGCTTCCGGGGGCCGGGGGCTGGGGGCTGGGGGCCGGGGGCCGGGGTTGGAGGGCGTGGAGCGTAGGGATCCTTTATTTAATGGATTCGAGGTTTGATTGAGGTTGGGGCTGCGCCTCGGCGTCAGCCTCCTGCTCGACCCAGTCCCACGGCCAACGGCTTAAAAGGCCGATGCTCCGCGCTATTCGCCACCAGCCGGCTGTTCGACCCAGCCCATGGCCTGGTAGTAGCGTCGGTGGAAGGGGTTTTGGATCCAATCCAGGGGGATGGGTCGGCCGGCCTGGCGGTAGGCGTCGATCCGCTCCTGGAGGGCCAGCGCTTCCTCGTAGCGCTGCTGGAGGCTGGGGTCTTCCTTCAGCGTCCGCTGGATCTCCGCGTTGATCCTGGCCGCAGCGTCCCGCCCAGCGGCGGAGGCGCTCTTGATGTTATTCATGAACGCGTCGTACTCCTCCTGGTCGATGCGCGTCACCGTCGCGGAGAGGACGAACGGGCTGTTGCTGGAGGCGATGGCGATGGTTTGGGCCGCTTCCGCGAAGGGCTCATGGCTGCCCCACTCGTTGGGCCACTGCGGGGGACGCACGAAATCCTCATGCGTGGTGTAGATGGGGTTGGGCGGCAGGGCGTCGGCGTCGTGGACGATCTGCATGTTGTAGGGCTCGCTGGCCAGGTACGCCAGGAAAAGCTGGGCCAGCTCCGGGTGTCGGCTGCCGGCGTAGACCGCCGCGGCCCGCGTGCCGATCACGCCGTTGGGGAAACCCCCGTGGGGCAGTTCCACCACCGTCAGCTTCAACGGCGGCTGGCCCTGCTCGATCCGCAGCCGGCTGAACTCCCGGAACTGGATGAGCATGTATCGGCCGCTGATCATCATCGCCACGTGCCCCGAGGCGAATAGCTGCGCCGAGGCCCCGCCGTAGCCCGCCTCCGTCGCGAACGAGGCCAGCTCCGCAGCGCTGGGCAGCAGGTGGTCCTCGTACGTCCAGCGATAGATGCGCTCGAGCACCTCGGCGTAGCGCGGGTCGTCCAGCGTGCAGCGGGTGAGCGTCTCATTGAACACGTCCAGCACCAGGCTCCGGTGCATGACCCGGCGGTCCACCGACGCGGCGAAAAAGTGCTGCTGGTGCGACAGGCCCTGATTGGCCGCTTCGACGAACGCCCTGCCCCGCTGCTCGAATTCGTCGAACGTCCAGCGCTTGGGCGGCAGCGGCTGGCTGAACCGCTCAAACACCTCCACGTTCACCCAATACTGCGGCGCCGTCACGTTGCAGGGGAACATGTACTGCCTGCCGTCGAGGGTGATCTCCGGCTCGATGGCCGGGTAGGTTTTGGATGGGTCGAAGCCCAACTGCTTGGCCGGCTCGGTCACGTCGCGCAGCAGGCCGATGGCGTGGAACTGCTGCATCCCCGCCCCCCAGGTGATGTCCATGATGTCGCCCGCCACGCCCGAGACGCCCTGGATGATCTGCTTGCTCACGTCGCGGTTGGCGGTGTCCAGCCGAAGCAGGCACACCGGCAATTGCACCGTCATCGGCAGGGAGGCCGCCTGGCCCTTGAGCAACTGGGCCGCTTCAGGCTGGGTGTCCTCCAACGCCTGGACCAGCGCCTCGGGCCACGGCCGGGCGCGGAACGCCTCCACGTCCTCCTGCGTCTGGAGCACCACCTCTTGAGTGTGCCCGTTGCGGATCAGCCATTGGTGGAACAGGCGGATCTGCTCCAGCCGCGCGGGGTTCGGGTCGGTCACCCAGTAGAGGATCGGGACGGGGCTGCGCGCTTCAGGCAGCGAGAGGACCGTGCCCACGCTGGCCAGCGCCAGTAACACCAGGATGCCCAGGAAGATCCGCTTCATCGGCAGGTTCTCGCCCGCTGAGGATTCGCGCCGCGTGCTGTGGCGGCTGACGCTGCCCGGCTAGCCCTTGACCGCCCCAAGCTGAATGCCTTGGACCAGGTACCGCTGCAAGGCTATGAACAGGACGATCAGGGGCGCCACGCTCATCGTCACCGCCGCCATCAGCAGGTGCGTCGACTGGCCGCGGGTGGAGTCGAAGAACAGCAGGCCGATCGGCAGGGTGTACCGCTCGACG
>DASVCG010000528.1:0-5334 GCA_036381755.1 Phycisphaeraceae bacterium
GCCAGCCGACGGGCCATCGTCGCCGCCAGGTGATCGCACACCAGCGCCACGTTGGCGTTGGCGCGGATGAGGCGGTGGGCCTCTTCAACAGCGTCGATGACGCCCAGCCACGGCTCCAAAACCGCCTCGCTGGCGATCGGGTCCGCTGGATCGCACTGCTGGGCCAGCTCGCTCAGACGATGCCTGGCCTCCTCAGCGATCAGCGCCTCCATCAGCCCCGCGGCCATCTTGTTGGCCGCTTCCTTGGAAGCGTCCGGATGGCGCTTGACCCACGCCTGGGCCAGCTCGTCGATCCGCTGGGCCAGCTTAGCGCCCATTTGAGCATCGGGCCGGCCCTTGGTGAACGACTCCAGCGAAGGCAGCACCGCCTCGCCCCACTCGAACAGCCCGAAATCCACCGCCAGCCTGGCCCGCCCCAGGCTGCCCTGGGCGAACCGCACCACCCATTGATGCTGCGACGGCTCAAGATCGGCAGCGTGCCCCTGAAGCCAACGCGACACGACCGAATCGGGCAGCGGCACGAACGCGATGCGCTGGCAGCGGCTGCGGATCGTCGGCAGCAGGCGGTCCTGGATGGAGGTCACCAGGATGATCGTCGTGCCCGTCGGCGGTTCCTCCAGCGTCTTGAGCATCGCGTTCTGCGATGAAATATTGAGCAGCTCGGCCTCGTCGACGATGAACACCTTGCCGTGGCCCATCTGGGCGGCGTGATAGGCCGGCTTGATCAACTCGTCCCTGATCACCTCGACGGGAATCGACATGAGCTTGCGTTCGCGGGTGCTGCGATCCTCGTTGTAGCGCGCCAGCTCCTTGGTCACCACGTGCAGGTCCGGGTGGGCCCAGGCCAGCGCCTGCGGCTGCTGATCGTCGTCGGTCGGCGGGTCTTTGGCTTCCATCAGGCGACACGAAGCGCAGGCCCCGCACGCGACGATCCGGCCGGCCAGGTCCGTCTGCCGCTGATGGCACAAGAGCACGCGGGCGAACGCCAGCGAGGTGGTGAACTTGCCCACGCCTACCGGGCCGTGAAAGAGGTAGGCGTGATGCACACGGCCGCTGGCGAGCAACGCCTGAAGCAGGCCGATGGCCCGATCCTGTCCCCATACGCCATCCATGGCCAGCATCTTAGCAGCCTTGCCCCGTTGAATCGCCCAGCACGGGCCGGTGCGCAGCAGGGGCTGCTACAATGACCTTCCTCGGGCGATGAGCCCGCGTGGACCCGCAAGAGGAACTCTGTCCCATGCCACCAGCGGCGCGTGCGTCCTCGCCGTCCCCACCGCCCCCCAACAGGGTGGCGACGATGCTGGCCGTCCTGGCCATGCTGCTGTCGATCGTGGCGGTGGCGATCTCGTTCACGGCGCTGCTGATGGTCGTCCGCCCGCTTGCGCCACAGCGGGCGATCGTGGCGCAGGCCCCGTCCGATGCGCCGCCGGCCTCCTCTGATGGCGAGCTGCAGCCTTCTGCCCGCTACCGCAGCCCAATCCCCCAGCCGGGGGAGACGTTCACCGCCCCCCTGCCCCCAGCCCGGCTGCCCAGCGGCGATTCAAGCCCCGCCGGATCAACGGCTTCTCCGATACCCCCGCCGGATCAGGCCCCGGCTCAAGCCCCGGATGAGCCCATCCCCTGGAGTCATGCTGGGCGGTATATCGGCCAGACCGTCACCGTGGAGGGCCGCGTGGCGAACGCCAGCAAATACCGCGGCCGGGTGTGCTTCCTGAACTTCACCCAGGATTGGCAGGGGCAGTTCTACGTGGTGGTGTTCTCGGAGGCTTTTGAGGATTTTCCCGAGTCGCCCGAAAAATACCTGCTGGGCAAGACCATCCGCGTGACCGGCCCGGTGCAGACCTACGACGGCCGACCGCAGATCCGCGTCTATCGGGGCGATCAGGTCGAGGTGCTGCCCCAGCCCGACCAGCCCCCAGCGGAAATTCGGCCGGGGATGCGGTAAGATTGGCTGACCATGGAGCAGCAACCCCAAATCGCCCCAGCCGCGTCGCAGCAAGCTCAGGCTGATCCTCTCAACGCCACCCTGCTGGAGCGGCGCGACCTCACCGACGAGCTGGCCATCTTCCGCATCCAGCCCGACAGCGGCCAGGTGGCCCCGTTCCTTCCGGGCCAATACACCTCGCTGGGGTTGATGGAGACCGAAGAGGAAGCCGCGGCGCGGCCCTCGCGCACGGGCAGGCCCACCCGGCCCAAGCTCATCCTCCGCGCTTACTCCATCGCCTCCTCCCCCAAGGTGCGCGATTACCTGGAGTTTTTTCTGGTGCTCGTAAAGGAGGGCGCGCTAACGCCCAAGCTCTGGCGGCTGCGCGAGGGCGACCGCCTGTATGTCAGCCCCAAGATCACCGGGAAGTTCACCCTGGAGAAAGTGCCGCCGGGCAGGGACCTGGTGATGGTCGCCACGGGCACGGGCCTGGCGCCGTACGTGTCGATGCTCCACACCTACCGCGACACCGGGCTTTGGCGCAGGGTGGTCGTCATCCACGGCACGCGGCTGGCCGCGGACCTGGCCTACCGCCAGGAGCTGGAGCAGATCGCCCGCGAGGACAAATCGGTTGTCTACATCCCCACCGTCACCCGCGAGCCGGAGGGCAGCCCCTGGCAGGGGATGCGGGGCAGGGTCAACACATTGCTCGATCCGGACCGGTACCACGAATTGGTGGGCTCGCCGCTGACACCCGACCAGTGCCACGTGTTCCTCTGCGGCAATCCCGACATGATCGACCAGGTCGCAGCTAACCTCCAGCAGCGCGGCTTCGTCCCTAGGGACCGCGAAAACCCCCACGGCAACATCCACTTCGAGCGGTACTGGTAACCGCTGACGCAGCCGCTTGATCTTCACTTAAAACCGCAGGACGCCTCGCGGATGCAGACGGGTAGCGTCGCCCGCAGCGGCGGTCATCGGCCGCGGATGATGTAGGCCACTGCCAGCCCGAGCAGCGCCATTAGGAGGACGATGCCCCCCAGGCACGCCAGCGCCCCTGCTGCGCCCAGCGCCTGGAATAGAACCACAAAGAGCGACGCCAGCAGCAGGCCCACCGCTGTCACCAGAAGCGCCGCGGCGATCAACAGCAGCAGCACCGCCAGCGCCAGGCGGAAAACAGCCATCTTGGCGGCGCGGGTCTCCGTCGCGATCGCGTTGCTGACACGGACGATGAAGCGGCTCAAGGCGTTCATGGTTCCCCCCGTCACTTGCCGGCCCAGAGCCGGCCCGCCAGCAGCCCAGCGGCGAACGCCGCGGCCAGCGCCAAAATCGGCTGACGCTTCAGGCAGCTTTGCATCTTGTCCACGCTGGACTCCACCTGATCCGCTGCGGTCTGCCGCGCGGAGCGCCACCCTTTGTCCATCGCCGCCTGCAACATGCGGAGCACATCGTCCCGCAGCTTTTTCAGGTCGTCCTTGATCGCCTCCAGCTCGGGCTGCATATCGGCTGAGTGGTCGTCACTGGTCATGATGAAAACCTCCCGATGTCCCCCGTTTTACACAAGCTCCACAGCCCTTGCCCCCTTCTTTTAATCGGCTAGTTGCGGGCGGGCGTCCACAGCCGTAGCGGACAGCCTGGCTAGCCGCCCGCCCTACTGGATACCGAAAAACACGCCCGCCGGCTTACTCGTCCGCTGGCCTAGACGCCCGACCTACTCACCCAGCATTTTCTTGCGGCGCAAGAGGTGGTGGTAGTGCTGGGCGAAGCGGTGAGCCTCATCGCGGATGGCCTGGCACAGCTTCAAAGCGGGGTTTTGCCGACCCAGGCGGATCGGCTCGCGGCGCTCCTCGGTGTAGATCAGCTCCTCCTTTTTGGCCAACGCAATGACCTTGGGCGGCTTGACCTGCAACTGGTCGAACGCCTGGCGGGCTGCGTGGAGTTGGCCCAGCCCGCCGTCGATGATGATCAGGTCGGGGTACAGCTCGTTGCCCTGCCCGGCTTCGCGGTATCGCCGGCTGACCACCTCGCGGATGGAGGCGTAGTCGTCGTTGCCACCCTCGACGCTGCGGATGCGGTATCGGCGGTACTGGTTCTTGAGCGGCCTGCCGTCGACGAAGCAGACCTTCGAGCCCACCGTTTCGCCGCCTTGCAGGTGGGCGATGTCGATGCACTCGATGCAGCGGATCGGCTCATCCATGCCCAGCACCCGGCGGAGCGACTCCAGCCCGCGCTTGGGGTCCACGTAGAACGACTCGGCCTCGGGCTGCCACCGCTGGCTGGTCTTGCCGCGCTCATCGAGCTTCTCGATGGCGGTGATCTGGTCGCGCAGCACCGCGGCGCGCTCGAACTCCAGCTTCGCCGCGGCCTGCTCCATCTCCTGGCGCAGCTCGCGCAGCAGCACGCTGCGCTTGGACTCCAAAAAGCGGATGAACCGCTGAATGTCCTCGCGGTAGGCCTCCTTGGAGATCCGGGCGGCGCAGGGGGCGGTGCACTGCTTGATCGGGTGGAGCAGGCAGGGCCGAAAATACTTGCGGTTCTCGTCGTCCTCGCGGATGTCCAGGTGGCAGGTGCGGAACTTGAACACGCGCTGAAGAAGCT
This sequence comes from Phycisphaeraceae bacterium, assembly GCA_036381755.1. Taxonomy (GTDB): domain Bacteria; phylum Planctomycetota; class Phycisphaerae; order Phycisphaerales; family Phycisphaeraceae; genus DASVCG01. The sequence continues at coordinate 4,523 of DASVCG010000528.1, forward strand.
GCACCGCCTCGCGCAGCGCCCCGCTGCCGGTGAACGGCCCCAGGACCTTGGCCCCCTTGTAGGCCCCCGGCTGGCGGGTGATGTAGACGCCGGGGTACTCCTCGCGCGTCGTGATCACCAGGTAGGGGTAGGTCTTGTCGTCGGTCAGGCGGACGTTGAAGCGGGGGTGGATGTCCTTGATGAGGCGGTTCTCGGTGAGCAGCGCCTCCCACTCGCTCTCGCACTCGAGGATGTCGAAATCCTCGACCAGATCGAGCATCTGCTGCTTCTTGGGCCCCAGCTCCGCCCGGGCGCGGGGCGTGAAGTAGCTGCTGACGCGGGTGGGCAGCTTGGCGGCCTTGCCCACGTAGAGCACCCGGCCCTGGGCGTCCTTCATGAGGTAGACGCCGGGCACCTTGGGCAACTGCCGGGCCTTGGCCAGCAGCTCATCAAGCCTGGGACGGCGCGCGGTCATGGGATTTTTATTCTATGCCAGCCGATCCACGTCGGCCGTAAACGGAAACCGGCCCGCGCAGGGGCCGATCCGGCTATGGGCTTTGGCGGCCCCCCGTGCCCCGCCTGCCGTGATCCGACGGGACCAGGCTGATATAGTCAGTGCCTATGCTCGCACGATTGGAACGGAAGCTGCGCTGGCTGGCGATCCCCCACCTGACGCTCTACCTGGTGGCGGGACAGGCCCTGGTGTACGTCTTGATGATCGCCCGCCCCGAGCTGATCGACCAGCTCCTCTTGATCCCCAGCCGGGTCGCCCAGGGCGAGATTTGGCGGCTGGTGCTGTTCCTGTTCATCCCGCCCACGGTCAGCACCGACCC
>DASVCG010000529.1:0-2173 GCA_036381755.1 Phycisphaeraceae bacterium
CGTCGCCCTCGCTGGGCAGCAGCAGGACGTTCAGGTGCTTGGCCAGCGTCGACTTGCCCGAGCCGTTGGCGCCCACCACCGCCACGAACTCGCCGGGGGCGATGTCGAGATCGACGCCGCGCAGGGCGGTGACGGCGTGGGACGTGCCCCGGCCGTAGACGTGGCTCACGCCCCGGAGGCAGATGCCCTGCTGGGGGATGGTCGTGCTCTGCGGCCTGTGGTCAGGAACTGCGGCGGTCATGGCCGTGATTCCACCTCGACTTCAAAGACATGCTCCGCGACCAGGCGGCCATCCTGCCCGCCGCGGACCGCCAGTTGGGGCCAGGGCAGGAAGAGGTATTCGCCGTCTGGCAGGTAGGCTGGCTGGCCAGCTGGACGAGGGGACGTTCAGCGCTCGCTGGCAGGTCGGGGGTTCGTGTGTGCGGGATCCGCCGCGCCTGAATGGGGGGCTCGATCGGGGGTGTTATCCCCCCGGGGTGTCATCCCGGCGCTTCCGGGTCTGCAGTGCGTTCTCCAGGACAAAGCCGACCCCCAGGCCGATCAGGGTGCCGGCAGGTGCCGGGGGGTTGGGCGTCGGCTGCTTGCCTCCGCTCGCCCCGCAAGGCGCGGGCGATGACCGTGGCGACCAGGCTGAACAGCAGCAGCAGCAGGCCGCCGAAGACCTTCTGGCCGGTGGTGAGGGTAGGCAGGCCGCCCTGTCGGGCCGCGTACGTGAACGCCCCGGCCAGGGCTGCCAGCGACGCGACCATCACCGCGTAATCAACGCCGCGCAGGCGCACGTCCCGGAAGAGCGTGCGCGGGAGGCCGGCCTCCTCGGCGTAACCGAAGCCGCGCAACTCCATCGCCAGGGCGATGTCCTGGCTGCGGCGCAGGGCACCGATCCCCAGCGGCATGATGCTGATGGCGACGCCGCGCAGGAAGCGGAGCGGCCGCCCGATCGTGAAGATTTCTGTCCCCCGCGCGGCCAGCGCGTTGCGGATCGTCGCCAGCTCTTCCTGTAGCAGCGGGAAGAAGCGCATGGCGAACGCGAACATGAAGGCGACCCGGTAAGGAAGGCCGCTCCGGTACAACGCGAGCCCCCAGTCGAAGGGGTCCGTCGTCATCGAGAACATGACGAAGGCGATGCCCATGGCCGCGAGGCGGAGCGCCACCACCGCGCCGATCTGCAGTCCGGGCTGGGAAACGGGGATCAGGTCCAGCAACTCGATGTACGGGCCGCCCCGGCTGAGGAGCTGGATCAGCACGATGGCCAGCATCAGGGGCACCAGGAACAGCAGAAACCCGGCGTACTGCCACGGTCCGATCCGCCCCAGGAGCCAGAGCAGCGCGATGGGCACCAGCGGCATCACCCAGGCGTGGGGAAAGGTGAAAGTGGCCACCAGAAGGCAGCCGATCAGGACCATCTTGGCCCGCGGGTCCAGGCGGTGGAGAAACGAATCGCCGGCGGAAAACTGGTAGAGAAACCTCACCGGCTCCACCTGCCCTGCAGTATGGCGCGGGCCTCGTCGATGGTGATCGGGATCTCGTCGAGCCCGAGCTCCAGTGCCAGCCGGCTGACCGGTGGGGGGGCGACGTTGGACCGGGCCAGCACCTCCGGTTGGCCGAAGACTTCCCGGGTCGGCCCGTCCAGCAGGACCTGGCCCCCGGCCATCACGATGGTGCGCCGCGCGTATTCCGCCACCAGATCCATGGCGTGGCTGATGATGATGACGCAGATGCCGTCCTCGCGGTTGAGCCGCGCCAGCAGGTCCATGATCTCCCGTGCCTTGACCGGGTCCTGTCCGGTGGTGGGCTCGTCGACGATCAGCACGGCGGGGCGCAGGACGGCGATGCTGGCGACGGCCAATCGCTGGCGGTCCCCCTTGGACAGCCGGAAAGGGTGCAGGTGCCGTTTGTCCTCAAGTTCAAGATCCTGCAGCATCCGCCCGACCAGCTGCTCCACAAGCTCGGCCGGCATGCCCACGTTGCGCGGGCCGAAGGCGACCTCGTCCCACACCGTCTCGCGGAAGAGCTGGTGGTCGGGGTTCTGGAACACGTAACCGACGCGCCGCACCCGCTGCGCCGGGGTGAGACGGCTGATCTCCAGGCCGTCGCCGCTGAGGACCCTTCCCTCCGTCGGCCGCAGGTAACCGCTCAGGCACCTGGCCAGAGTGGTCTTACCCGACCCGTTCTG
>DASVCG010000530.1:0-3411 GCA_036381755.1 Phycisphaeraceae bacterium
TGACCTCGGGGATGATCGCGCCGGCCAGGGTGCCGCAGGTGATGATGGTCGACAGCTTCCACCACAGCGTGGTGTCGCCGCCGATGTCCGGGATCAGCAGGAAGGAGGCGACGTAGGTGATGACCACCGAGACGATCGAGGTCAGCCACACCAGCCGCGTCAGGGGGGCCTCAAAGTGCATGCGGGCGCTGAAGCCGTACTGCGCCTTGGTCATCGCCTCGTTGATGAAGTAGGCCGCCCCGGCCACCACGAGCATCATCAGCCGCATGACGAAGATCCACACCAGGAGCGACACCTGCACCTGCGGGTCGGCCACCGCCAGGAGGATGAAGGTGATCAGCGCCACGCCGGTGACGCCGTAGGTCTCGAACCCGTCCGCGGTGGGGCCCACCGAGTCGCCGGCGTTGTCGCCGGTGCAGTCGGCAATCACGCCGGGGTTGCGGGCGTCGTCCTCCTTGATGCGGAACACGATCTTCATCAGGTCGCTGCCGATGTCGGCGATCTTGGTGAAGATGCCGCCGGCCACCCGCAGCGCCGCAGCGCCCAGCGACTCGCCGATGGCGAAGCCGATGAAGCACGGCCCGGCCAGGTCGCCCGGCACCAGCAGCAGGATCACCAGCATCAGCAGCAGTTCCACGCTGATGAGCACCATGCCCACCGACATGCCCGCCTTGAGCGGGATCGAGTAGACCGGGAACGGCCGGCCCGGCAGCGACGCCATCGCCGTGCGGCTGTTGGCGAACGTGTTGATCCGCATCCCGAACCACGCCACCGAGTACGACCCGGCGATCCCCACCAGCGAAAACAGCAGGATGATCCCCACCTTGAACAGCTCAAAGTCCAGCAGCAGCCAGAAATACACCACGATGATGGCGCCGATGAACACCTCCAGCAGCAGCAGGAACATCCCCTGCGTCTTCAGGTAGGTCTTGCACGTCTCGTAGATCAGCTCCGACACCTCACGCATCGCCTGGTGCACCGGCAGGTTCTTGAGCTGGCTGTAGAAAACCAGCCCGAACAGCAGGCCCGCCAGGCAGAACAGGAAGCCGAACATCAACAGCGTGTGACCCCCCATGCCGCCCAGGAACTGGACCTGATTGAGGTCCGGAATCCGAAGGTTCGCCTCGCTGGCCAGTGCAGGAGCCGCCCCCGCCAGCAGCGACCCGACAGCGGCACCGATCCCGATACGCTTGTTCATGATGGATGCTCCGTGGTGAACGCCGATCCCGTCTCGATGGATTCGTAAGTTCAAGGCCTTAAAGCCGATACACGATCATGTCCAACGAAGTCCAATCCCCCTCGCCCCCGGGTTCTTTGCCCCCTGGGGCCGCTTCCAACCCGACGCTTTCTGCCCCCGTGCTGCTTGCCTGTCAGCCCTCCCGGCTGAGCCGGGCCCCTTTGTCGCCACTGACATATCACGGATTCAGGCAACAAAAAAGGCCCTTTCGCATTCAACCAAGGCCGGTTATGCGCCCTGGCGATGACCCCGGAAGACGCAACTGCGGTGATATTGGGAAACTAGGATATTCCGAATCAGGCTTGGCGGCCACGCGCCATGATGCTCAGAATCTTGTTTTTTTCTGCTTATATCCCCCATTTGGGGGGGCCGGCCAATCTTTTAGCCTGATCCACCGGAAAAAACAAAAACCCTTGGCGCCGGTCAGGCTCAGCGGGCAGCAGGGGGGCCGGGTCATGTGCCGGGGATCCGCAAGCCCGGCTCGGCTCCGCCTGACCCGCCATTGGCCGGGGGAGGGGGGCCCGACATCAGCCCGCCCCTCAGGCCGGCGCCAGTCAGCGCGGCTCCGCTATCGGCTGCGCGACGTCCGTCGTGGCGATCCCTGCTGCTGCAAAAGCTGCTGGCGGCGCTTGATCGACTTGCGCAGCGCCCGCTGCCGCCGCTCGCTGGGCTTCTCGTAAAAGGCCCGCTTCTTGATGTCCTTGGTCAACCCTTCCTTCTCACACAACTTCTTGAATCGGCGGAGCATCTGCTCAGCCGACTCGTTCCCGCGGGCCTTGATGCGGATCGCCATGGTGCTCCTTTCCTTGCTGCCTATCCTTACTGCCTGGACGCCTCCCTTCTGGGGGCGCCGCCTGATCTTCGAACTTTTACGGTTGGTCGAGCCCTGAATTATTTCACAGCCCCCCGGCGGATGCAAGCCCCCGCCGGGCCAATCCTCGAACTCGCCAGCCCGCCAGCCCACCAACCCGCCCCTGGCCCGCCGGAGTCGGCCAACTAGCCCTCACCGCCCGGCCCAGCCGGCTAATAGCCGTGCTCGCTCAGCCGGACCTCCCCGCGGAAGGTCCAGTAGGCCAGGGCGGTGTAGGTGAGCACCAGCGGGGCGCCGATGGCGGCGATGATCGCCATGATCGTCAGCGTCTTGGCGCTGGAAGCGGCGTTGAAGATCGTCAGGCTGTAGGCCGGGTCGTTGCGGGCGGGCACCAGGTCGGGGTAGAGGGCGAGGCTGAATAGCGCCACAAAGCCCATGATGCTGGCAGCGGAGGAGAGGAACGCCTGGCCCGGCCGCTCCGCGTAGACCGACCGCGGCACGTTGGCGATCGCCAGCACGTTGAGCACCACGATCCCCGCGGCCCACGGGAACCGCTCGAAGTTCGCCGTCGCCCGCGGGAACGACGTGAGCGTGTAGATCGTCGTGAGCATGTAAAGCACCAGGAACAGGCCCCAGGTGTGCCACATCCACCGGCGGAGGCGGTCGCGCAAGGGGCCGGATGGGCTTTTGAGGTGCAGGAAGATCGCCCCGTGCATGGCGAACATGCTCACCGTGAACAGGCCCACCAAAAGGGCGTAGGGGTTGAGTAGGTCCAGGAATGAGCCGACGAACACCCCGCGATGGTCCAGCGGCACGCCGCGCATCCCGTTGCCCACCGCCACGCCGAAGACCAGCGCCGCCAGCAGGCTGCCCACGAAAAAGCCGATGTCCCAGAACCGCCGCCAGCCCCTGGTGTGCATCTTGCTGCGGAACTCGATGCTCACCGCGCGGAGGATCAGGGCCAGGAGCACCACCATAAAAGCGGTATAGAACCCGCTGAAGATGGTGGCGTAGGCCTCGGGGAAAGCCGCGAACAGCGCCCCGCCGTAGACGATCAGCCATACCTCGTTGCCGTCCCAGATGGGGCCGATGGCGTTGAGGAACACCCGCCGCTCGTGGTCGTTTCGCGCGAGGAACGGGTGGAGGATGCCCACGCCCAGGTCGAACCCGTCGAGCACCGCGTAGCCGGCCAGGAAGATGGCCAGGATGACGAACCAGAGCACCGCCAGGGCTTCAAAAGCCATCAGACCCTCCCCATAAGCGCCATTTCCCGGGCGCTGATTTGTGATGTCTGATTTGCGATTCGGGCCCTCACCCGAGCCGCGCCCCCGTTGGAGGCGGGCTATCACGAATCCCCGTTCTT
>DASVCG010000531.1:0-3721 GCA_036381755.1 Phycisphaeraceae bacterium
CGCGGTATTCCACGTCGTGGCCGCGGGCGATCACCTCCGCTGCCGGCTGCGCGCCCAGGAAGCTGTACCGGCCGATGCGGTCCCCGCCCACGACCGACTCGAACAGGAAGCTCGGCGCCAGCCGATCGTCGGGGCGCACCAGCCTGCGGTACGCCAGCACCGGCGTAAGCTGGTCGCTCAGGAGCCGGCGGAACATCGGCACCAGGTTCCCCCCGCCTTGCTCGGGCGGGCTGGCGGCCAGACGCTCAAAAGTCGCAAAATCGGGCTGGCTGCGGGGCATGGGGCGTTTGGATTGGTAATGGGTGATGGCTGGTTACTGGCAGGTGATGTTGAATGACTCAGCGTTCTTCCGGGCGGGGATCGCTGATCCTTCAATCACCCATCGCAGGGCGTCGATCGCCAATCACAGGTCACCCATTCGTTCATCCGATCTCATTCCAGTGGCTCGGGGTCCATTGAAGCGGACTGGCCGCGGATTTTTTTCTCGACGTACTTGCGTACCCAGGTTTCCCAGCTTTTGCCCGCGGCGGGGTCACGGCCGGAGAAAATCAGCCGGCTGATCTGGTCGTAGGGGATTTCGACCCGCTGGCCGTCGGAGGTCATCACGCGGGCCACAGCCTGGCCGTTGGAGCGGCGGCGGTCGAAGACGTACCCTTCGATGACGCGGCCGTCCTGGGTATGGATCGTCACGTCGCCGCGGTAGTCGAAGGCCAGCTCGACCGCCCGCTGGCGATCCTCGGGGGTGGCCAGGGGCGCCTCGCTGCCCTGAAGCGAGGGCGGCGAGTCGGGCTGCTGGGGTGACTGGCTCATGATCGATAGTCTATATTCACCGGTGCGGGGCCGCACGCCTGGCTGCTGATTGGGCCCGCGCCCCCTCCGAGGACCGCGGCATGAACATTGAAACGTTCCTCCGACATCATCAGCTCCAGGAAAACCCCTTCGGAGCGGAGGAGGCCCGGCACGATCCGATTTTCGACCGCATCGCCGCCAGCGGCCCCAGCCACCCGGATTTCGCCAAGGTGCTGGGCCGACTGGACAAGCCCGCCACCGCGGTGGTGTTCGGCGAGAAGGGCAGCGGCAAGACGGCGCTGCGGCTGCTCCTGGGCCGGGCGGTGGCCCAGCACAACCGCGAGCACCCGGACCAGCGCGTGCTGGTGGTGGCCTATGACGATCTGAACCCGGTGCTGGATCTTTTGCTCCGCGCCAGGCGGCAAAACGCGCAGGCGGTGCTGGATCGCTTCCGCCTGGAGGACCACCAGGACGCGATCCTGTCGCTGGCGGTCACCAAGCTGGTCAATGCCATCCTGGGCCGGTCGACCGACAGCCAGGAGCCGGTGGAGCTGCCCGACGAGGTGGATCAGATTCTGCGGTCGATGCCGCGTCAGACGCGGGTGGATTGGGCGGTCTTGGCGGCGCTGTACGACCAGCCGCCGACAGGCTCGCTGGAGCCGCGGTGGGAGCGGTTGAGGCGGAAGCTTCGGCTGCACTGGCGCGTGCCGATGTCAGCCTGGCGGTATGCGGCCACAGCGTGCACGATCCTTGCCGCTGGGCTGGCCCTGGCCCTGTGGTGGATGGACCCCGACCCGATTTGGCTGGCGCCGGCGCTGGGGCTGGCGCTGGCTGCTGCGGTGCTGCTGTGGGGCTTTTGGGCCTGGCGGCACGCGCAACTCTGGCGGTTGTCGCGTCAGATTCGGCGGGACATGCCCGCGGTCCAACGCAGCGCCAGCGAGCTTCGCCGCGTGCTGATGGACCTGAGCTGGGCGGATCTAGCCCGCCAGCCGTTCCCTACCGCCTCCACCTCCGGCCGATGGCCCGGCGACGCACGCTACCAGTTGACCCGCAGGCTTCTGGACGCCCTTCGGCCGCTGGGCTACGTGGGCATGATCATCCTCGTGGACCGCGTGGACGAGCCCACGCTCATCAGCGGCGACCCTGATCGGATGAAGGCCGTCGTCTGGCCCATGCTCGACAACAAGTTCCTCCAGCAGCAGGGGGTGGGCGTCAAGCTGCTATTGCCCATCGAATTGCGGCACCTGCTGCACCGCGAGTCGGCCCGGTTCTTCCAGGAAGCGCGGCTGGACAAGCAGAACATGATCGACCGGCTCACGTGGTCCGGCGTGACGCTCTACGACCTGTGCACCAGCCGCCTGCACGCCTGCCTGGCGCCCGGCGCTGAGCCCATCGCGCTGACCGACCTGTTCGAGCCCGACGTGACGCGGGCGATGCTCGTCGATGCGCTGGACCAGATGCACCAGCCGCGCGACGCCTTCAAGTTCCTCTACGCGGTGATCCAGGAGCACTGCCGACTGGTGCCCGAGGAGGAGGCCCGGTTCAAGATCGCCCGCCTGACGCTGGAGTCGGTCCGCAGGGCCCAGTCGCAGCGCGTGCAGGAGCTGTACCGCGGCCTGACGCCCTCCTAAGCTGCCTCATAGGCTGCCTAACCCGTGGGCACAGCCGCCTCCAGTGCCTCATGGCGCACCACGTCACAGCCCCGTCGCGGGCCCCGCGGAATCGCCAAAAGAAAAATCTTGGGTCCGGTCGCTGTCGGGATGATAGAAGCCGATCGGCGAGCTAACGCGCTACTTCGGACCAGGGGGCGGTTCCGTTTATGTGATTGCCCTGGCGGGTTTTGCCTTTCCAGGGCCTGGGTTGAATGGGCTGAGTTGGTTGATAGGTCAGCGCGGCAAGCGGAGCACATCTCAGCAGCGGTCGGGCGGGTGTGGAGGCTTCGCTGGCAGGCCGCCTGGCACGGCTCTTGCCTTACCCGGAGCCCGTGCGGCGGCGCAACGGGTGCCGCCGACGCGGCTGGTTGAAGCATGTTGAACGGGAAAGGAGTGACGGATGCCGTCAGCGCGATCAGTATGCGCAGAGTATGGGCCCAAGCTGCTCGTTGGCGCGATCATGATGACCTACGCAGCAGGCGCAGCGTTAGCGCAAAGCGATGAAGCAGCCGCCCCCGCTGCGGCGGCAGGCCCCAACACGGGCAAGATCCACCTGGAGATGGGCGCCAGCGTCGTCACCGAGTATTGGTTCCGCGGCATCGGCCAGGAGAACGAGGGGCTGATCCTTCAGCCTTACGCCACCGTGGGCGTGGATCTGCTCGAAAACGATGACTTCACGCTCGGCGGGTTCGTGGGCACATGGAACAGCATCCACGACAGCACGCCCGGCGACGCATGGTTCGAATCCGACTTCACCGTGGGCCTCTCCGCCGGCCTGTCGGACAACCTGACGCTCGATGTGGCCTACGTCAACCTCTACAACCCCGCGGGGGGCGACAGCTTCGCGGAGGAAGTCGACCTGGTGCTCTCCTACGACGACACCGAGCTGGCGCAGAAGTTCAGCATACCCCTGGGCGACGGCGAGGATCCCCCGACGCTGGGCCTGCCCTTCCCCCTTCAGCCCCATGTGGCGATGGCCTTCGAGATCGATGGCGGCTCCGACGCGGGCGAGAACAAAGGCATCTACCTCGAGCTGGGCATCGAGCCTCAATTTTCGCTCGTCGAAAGCGAAAGCTATCCCGTGACGCTCTCGACGCCGATGACCGTCGGTTTGAGCCTGGATGACTACTACGAGAACGCCCAGGGCGAGGACGACACCTTCGGCTACTTCGACGCGGGCCTGGTGCTGAGCATGCCGCTGGACTTTGTCCCGGCTGACTACGGGCAGTGGGAGGCCAGCCTCGGCGTCCACGCGATATTCCTGGGCGACACCGCGCAGG
>DASVCG010000532.1:0-2513 GCA_036381755.1 Phycisphaeraceae bacterium
GTCGAGCCGTCGTCCACCACGATCAGTTCCGCGTCGATCCCCGCCTGAAGAATCGATAGCTCCACCTGCTCCACCAGAGGGCGCACGTTGTCCTGCTCGTTGAGCGCGGGGACGACGATCGAAAGCTCCGGCGGCTCATCGGCTGCGCGGCGCGACAGCACAACGGAAGCAGTGGCGGCTTGGCTCATGAACACCCGATCACCTAATCGAAGGCGGACGCCCTCATCCCACCCATGGCGTGCCGATGGACTTTTAGCTTAACCTATCAAGGTCAAGGCGTCGGCGGCAGTAAGGCGTCATCGTCGCCCCCCTGCTCCAGCGGCATTGTAACGCCCGCGGCGGAGGGGGCCGCAGCGGTCTGCCACAGCGTCAGGTCCAGCGACTGAAACTGACGCACCGCCTGCAACCCCGCCTGAGGCAAAAGCCGACGCGGCGCCAAAATGTAAAGCTGGGCGTGCTCCTCCTGGGCCTGGGCGATCTGATCCAGCGAAACCGTCCGCAGCGGCGAGCCAGCGTACAGCAGCAACTCCGGCGATGGCGCGGGCGGCTCCGACTCTGCCGACGCCGCCTCCCCCGCCTGGGCCGGCAGGTAATACACCGGCCGATCGTTCGCGATCAGCCGCAGGAACGCCCCGTCGGCCACCAGCGGGCTTTGCATCAGCGGCCCCCGGGCCAGCGGCACGATCAGCAGCACAAACCCCACCACCACCCATAGCGACCAGGCCACCGCGGCCCGGCCCGGGTAGTGACGCACCACAAACCGCACGCTCAATAGCGCCAGCAGCAGCAAACACCCCCCCGCCCCGATCCAATACCACTGCGGCATCGCTTGGCTTAACAAGCCCGGCAGCCAGGACCGCTGCACCAGCTCCGCCTGCAGGTGCATCACCACCGGCAGCGCCAAGGACGCCGCCAGCAGCATCGCCGCCTGCGGCCAGCGCAGCAGCCGCCACATCCGCGCGTGCCGACCCTCCGCTGAAAGGTCCGCCAATTGATGCAGCACCTGCGCCACCAAGAGCGCCCCCGCGGGCACCGCCAGCAGCATGCTGTCGATCGAATCGGACCCCGGCAGCGGCAGCAGCAGCAGCACCGCTGATACGAACCATACCCACGCCAGGAACATCCTCACCCGCGAGCCGGCGGAGGAGGTGCTCAGGGGCTGAATCATCGCCGCGATCAGCCACGGCGACCAGGGCAGCATCACCACCAGCACCAGGAGCGCCCGCTTGCCCATGAGCTGCGCCAATTGGCCGGGAGCCTGCTGGTACGCCGGCTCCAGGGCCGCCACCCAGCTCCGCCAGGCGTCGGGGTGCTGCCCGTGCACGTAGAGAATCCACGGCGCGGTCACCAGCGCCGCGATGAAGACCGCTGCGACCAGCCCCAACAGGTGGCTGATCCGGTGGGGGCACAGGATCAGGATCAATAGCAGCGCCAGCGTGATCGCTGCGGTGTTGACCAGGCTGCCGGTGAGCGTCGCCAGCCCCAGCGCCAGCCCGCAGCCGGCCCATCCCAGCGCCTGGCGCAGCAAGGGGGCCGCGGGCTTGAGCGGGCGGATGGCCCACAGCGCCGCGGCGATGCTCAGCAAGCTCAGCCCCAGGTGGGGCATGGCCGGGGTGGCCAATCTCGCCTCCAGCAGGAACACCGGGCACGCAAGCAGCACCAGCGCCGCCAGCGCCGCGGTCCCAAGCCCCCCGATGGACACCCCCGCCCAGAACAGCGACGCCACCGCCAGCAGCCCCATCGCCACCGAAACCAGCCGCGTGCGGAGCACGACCTGGTCGATCCGGGTCCGGTCCGGGTCCATCGAGCTCAGCGCCAGCACGTGCAGCCAGGTCGTGCCGGGCATCGCCTGGTACTGGGGCTGGCCGTTGTACCAGGGCACCAGCGACTCGATGCTCCATTGCTGATCGTCATAGGTGTGCTGGGCCTGCTGACGCCAGGTTTCCATGGAGCCGACGATGGTGCGGGCCTCGCGCTCATCGACCACGTCGGGCCGATGCACGTCGATGAGCGCGGGCGCTAGCGCCAGGGCCAGGCACGCCAGCAGGGTCAGCCACGTGGCCAGCTTGCGGTCGCGGCGCTGCGGGGATCGGCTGGCCCGCCTCGGGCCCCGCACCCCGCCCACGCCCGCTGGGTCCGCTGCGGCCGACTCCACGCCCAGCGGGCCCGTCACCGCCTCTGGAGCACGGCGGCCCTCCGAGTCGGCCAAGGTGGGCGGCGCGGATCGGCCCACGCCACCCAAGCCGGGCGTCGCATGTCCTGGGTCTGACGGCAAGGACATCCGCAACCATCTCCCACAAGGCCCATCCCAAACCCCCTAACCCGCAGTAAAACCTGCAACCCATTAGTGTAATGAGAACTCCAGCCAAAGGCGAGCATGTCAAGGCCCGCCCCCCTCCCACACGTACCCGCCCCGGCCCCCTGCTGAGAAGCCATGCCAGCCAGGAATCAGGAGCCTGGGACAGGGGGTAGGGGTAGGAGGTAGAGGGTAGGCGGCAGAGGGCAGGAGTCAG
>DASVCG010000533.1:0-2477 GCA_036381755.1 Phycisphaeraceae bacterium
ACTTGCCGGCACGCTTGAGCATCTCCAAGCGGTACCACAGGATGTCCACCGCCAGGCCGCGGAAGCTGCCCAGCGCCGCTGCGGCCAGAACGTATTTAGGCGGCTGACGCCCGCCGCCTTCAAAGTCGAAGCTCAACTGCAAGTCGCGACGCTGGGCGTGGATCATCGGCACCATCGCCGCCCCGCCCAGCAAGCATCCGCAGGCGATCAGCGCAGCCAGCAATTGAATGAAGCGGTCCTTGCTCATAATCCGTCAGGAGGTCCAGCCTCCAGCCCGGGGCGGCTCACACCGTCACCTGCGCCAGTTCCCGTCGGCGGAAGATCAGCCAGCCGATCACCGCCGCCGTGCCCGTCCACAACACCCCCACCTCCAGCACCGCCCGGCCCAGTTGCCGCCACGGCACCAGCAAACCCTCCGCCAATAGCGGCGTGGGGTTGTAGTCGCTGAAGGAAGGCACCAGCTTGAGAAACGCCGTGCCCAGCAGGCGGACGAGAATCTTCACCGCGTCGTACACCTTGCCCTCGCCCATCAGCGACACGAACTGCTGGGGGATCCAGACGATCTTCTCCCAAAGCGTCAGCGTATCGCGCGGGAAGGCCGCGTAATACTCCATCGACTCATGCAGGTACCCGCTGCCCGCCGCCGCCACGTAAACCATCAGGCACAGCACACACGCGATGGGGAAGCCCAGGAACGTCGACGCCGCCAGCCCCAGCGCCGCCAGGAAGCACAGCCGCACCCACAAGATCGCCAGCGAGCGGAACAGGTTCGCCTCGAACCCGCCCACGCGGTAAAGCACCTGCAGCCCATCAGCAGGATCGAAGCTGATGCTGGGCTGCTCCTGCTCGTCGACCGCGGGGTTGGAGATGGCCAGCTCAAGTGTGCCCTCCGGGCTCACCACCTCCGTGGGGATCTCCAGCACGTGATACGTGTCGACCGAAAGCTTGACCACCGGCTCGCCAAAGGGCCAGAACGGCCGACCGTTGACGCGCATGCTCAGCCGCACAAACCCATCGGAGGTGCTGCCCGCGGCCTTGGGCTCCAGCCGCAGTTGGATGCTCCGCCCCCCGCTGCGCAGCAGGCGCGGATCGCGGAACACGAACACCTGGGTCTGACGCGGGCCCACGGTGAACCACTGGCTCATCAGGTGCTGCTGAATCTGCCGGCGAAGCTCCTGCGGCACCTGCTCTATCGGCGTGCCCGGCGGGCCGTAGACCTGCGGCTCCTGCGCCTGCAACTGAACCAGCCGCTCCTGGTAAGCGCGCTGGATCACCGCCGGATCCGCGGGCTGGGGCGCCAGCGACACCCGCGCCACCAGCACCTGCTCATCCACCGCCCGCCGGTCAGCCGCGTCCCACGCCGGCTGACGCGCCAGCATCTTCGTGAACACGTAAACCCCCGCGCCCGACACGCTCACCAGCAGCAGGTTCAGAAGCGCCACCCCCAGCCACTTGCCCAGCAGATACTGCGCCCGGCTCACCGGCTTGGTCATCGTCAGAAAAATCTGCCGCTGCTCCACCTCCCGGCTCACCGTGCCCACCGCCAGAAAAATCGTCATCAGGCTCAGCAGCACGCTGGTGATGATCATCGACCAGCTCAGGAACATCTGCAGGCGGTACTTGAGCGGGTCGCCCTCGTCCAGCGACAGCGGCAGCACCGGCACCAGCAGCACCAGCGCGACGATGAAGACCACCGCGACCTTCATCCGGATCGCCTCGTCCACCAGCGTCCGCGCCACGCCCGCCACCGGGTGCCCGCCCCGCAACAGCGCCCGGATCAACGCCAGCCCCAGCGTGAAGCCCGCCGCCATCGCGAACGCGCCCACCGTCGCGATCGCACCGCCGCGCCAGCCCAGGCTCAGGCAGAACCCCACCGTCAGCGCCGCCACCACCACGCCGATGACCCACCCCGTCACCCGCCGCACCCACGGCACCTGACGCCACACCCACAGCCCGTAGAGCACCCACAGCCCCGCCAGCGCGTTGGCCAGATAGAGCAACACGCCGCCTGCGCGCGGCGCGCCCTGGAGCATCAGCAGCAGCCCCAGCCCGCCCCCGCCAGCCAGCAGGCCCAGCAGCACGATCAACCATGTGCGCCAACTGCGGATCATGCGTCGTTATGCGTCTTGCCTGGAGGAAGGTTGCCCGCCCTGTCCATCGGGTCGGATCAGCGAGTCGATGACCGAACGATCGACCTGCTCTTCTTGCGTCCGCTGCGGCGGACGGTCCGCCTGCTGCGTCGTCGGCGTCTCAGCCGCGTCCTGCGCCAGCAGCGAGTCGATCACCTGCTGGGCCGGCTCCGCGGGCTGCTTCGCTTTCGGCGTCGGCGTTTGCAGAGGCGCAACAGCCGATTCGCGATCGCGGGCGGGCTCGTCCGTTGCCGCTGCGTCGCCCGACGCGGGGGCCGGCTCCTCCGGCTGCATCAACCGATCGATAATCTGATCCGCCTGGACCGACTCAGGCAGGTGCGCCGCCTC
>DASVCG010000534.1:0-2858 GCA_036381755.1 Phycisphaeraceae bacterium
CATCACCCGTGCCGTCTGCCTCGCTTGGCGCAGAGCGGGCAGCAGAATGGAAACAAGCACCGCAATAATGGAGATCACCACGAGCAGTTCGATCAGGGTAAAGGCCTTGTCGTTTCGTCGCATCGATCGATCCTTTCTTTAGATGAAGCAGGCATGCCGATCGATCATTCAGCCGAATCGGTCCAGACGTGCTCCGGCCGTATGGCGAAGCGATTAGGTAGGTCATCCAGCTTGAAGCCGGCGTCGTCCACCACGTTGTCCACCTCGATGCACCAGACGCCCGGCGTTGTCACGGAGATTTCCAGCGTCCGGTTTTGCGTCGCCTGAACGACGCGATCCACGCGAGGGCCGGCTGGGTCGTAGATCGCGTAGTCCGCTGTCTCAACCGGATGCCCCTGCACCGAGAGGCGGAAGCGATCGCGGCCAGCGGGAACATAAAAGTAAAACCGGCCGGCGAAGCCCCGCTGAGCGTTGACCGCTAACCAGTCCTCCGGCACGATCATCATGGGGCAGGTCGTGCTTTCGATTTCGAAGGCGTTCATGCCCGCGCCGATGATGGCGCCGGCGATGGATCTTGCCTCGCCCGGCACCTTGAGCCCGACGGTGCGCTCGAAGGAAACCTCATCTTTCCAAATCAACCTGCCGTCCTGGCTGAACAGCAGAGCCTGGCAGGCGTCCAGGTATACGCCGAGCTTGATCGCGCGGAGATTGATCATGGCCCCCTCATGGGGCTGCGGCCAGAGCACCATGGCGTAGCTGCCGCGCAGCTTGACGGGGGCGGCGGGAAGATCAGCCCGCGGCGTCGAGTTCGGCAGCGGGGTCCAAGAAGCCGCGGAGCTCAACAAATCCTTGAATCCCGCGGGCGTTTTCGTCGGCAGCGGCGCAGCCTGAAGGCCCGCCACCACCTGGCCGGTGCGCATCTGCTCATCCAGCGCGTCGTTGATGATCTTGATCGCGTCGAAGAATGGCTGCTGCTGCTCGTCAGTATCGCCAAATCCATAAATCGCGTAGACCCAGTAACCTTCGGTGTACTGACATCGCTGATAGACGTTGCCCGGAACAACTTCAAGAAACTCGTGAGGCACGCGCCCGTTCTCAAGCACCATCATGATGCCCGGCGTCAGCAGGCACGGCACCTTGACCTCACGGCGGATCTGATCGAGATATTCAATCATGCGATCATCCATCACCCCGCTGTAGGTCGATTCCGGGCCGATGAAGACAGGCAATCGAGGCGTTGAAAGCCCCTCCGCCATGGCGTGAAACCACATCCGGTTCTCGTAGATGATGTAACCGAGGATCATGTTCGGCCGGCGGGCGTGCACCATCTCGCGCAGCTCAGCGGCCATGTCGCGGATGCGCTGATACTGCCACCGCTCGTACTTGGCCTGCAAGCCTTGCTCATCGAGCCAGGCGCGGCGAGCCTCGGGCGAAGAAAGGGCGGGCGCCTGGGTGCTGGTTTCAGCCAGGAATAGCTCAAACGCAAGCTTGCCGTAATCCGCCTCGCCCGGCAGCGCATCGCCCAGGGCATACATCTCCGGGTCGATGATGATCGCGTCGAGCGCGTAGGTGCTTTCATCTTCGAGCAAATCAAGCACACGCGCAACCCGATCCACGATCGTCCGCTTCCAGAAGATCGGGTCGACCGGCGAGGGCAGGCGGCCATCGTTGAACCGCGCGGGGTTGTCCTGGAAGCCGACTTCATAGGTCTGAGACTCCGCCGCGAAGTTGAGGCAGTGGAAATAATGCAGCCCCAGCTCCTTGGCCAGCCGCGAGCCTTCGAGGATGTTGCGCATCACCTCAGCGTCGCGCGGCGACACAGGGACCGCCGCTTTGGCCGGGTCGTACTCCAGCACCACGTCGAGCTCGAACCGCGGCATCACCGCGTTCATGCCCGCCTTCGCCATGCGGTGGTATTGCTCCAGACGCTCGGGCGACCACCCCATGCGGATCTTTTCGCGATGAACCCAGGCGATCGGGTCGTCTGCCATCACACGGTGGGTTGACGTAACAAGCAGACACGCAGCCAGCGGAAGACCAGTTGCTCGGTGCATCGATGAGCCGTCCTTGCAAGAATGAACAGGAAGATCGCGACGCATCATTTCCGGTGGAGCATCATCCCGCCCAGCAGCAGCAGGCCCCATGCGCTGCTGGGCTCGGGCACATACACGGGCCTGGCGCCCAGGTAGCCGCCGTCGTGGCCGCCGTGAAGGATGACCGCGGGGTTGCTCAGATCGAGATAGAGAAAGTACGGGTCGTCGGGGTCCAGGGAATGGAAGATCGGCTCGACATTCGTGAAGGCGCCCGCGCCCAGGCGGGTCCACCCCGTCCGCCCTCCCGAAGCGTTGTCCCACAACACGCTGGTGTCGATCGAGTTGCGAGGCGGCCCTTCGCCGCTAATCTCGCCCTGCACCAGATCCGAGGTCACCGGCGTGCCGCGAAAGCCGTAGCCGTCGTTGCCCACCACCAGCGAATCCTTAATCGTGACCCCCGGCAGCGGGTGATACATGCGGATGCCATCAGCGTGATTGCCAAGGATCGTGACGTTTTCGATGTCCACGGTGATCGGGCCATCGACAAGATCCGCGTGGCCGGCAAAGAGGATGCCCCAGGTGTGATTGGCGTAGATGACGCTGTTGCGGACCTGAACGTTGAAGATCCGCTGGGTGTTGTAGTTGACTTCGAAGTCAATCCCCGCTTCCGGCGCGGTGCCGTTGGTGTTGAGGATGACAGCGTTGTCGATCAGCATGTTCTGCACGCTGATGACGCTGATGCCCTGCCGATGGTTGTTGTCAAGCCGGACATCCTTGATGGTGACATTCTGCGAGTAGCCGGTCTGCGTCGTGGTGCCGACGTAG
>DASVCG010000535.1:0-3756 GCA_036381755.1 Phycisphaeraceae bacterium
CGCGCCGGTGATGACCACGGCGTTAAGCTCGCGGCTGGCGGCGCGGAAGGTGATCGGCCGGCCGGGCTCGCCGCCACGGGTGATCTGCACGTGCTCGTAATAGACGCCCGGGGCAACCAGGATGGTGTCGCCGGGCATCGCGGCGTCGGCGGCCTGCTGAATCGTCCGGAAGGCTCGGCGGGCAGAAAGTCCGTCGCCACCGTCGTCGGCGGCCTGGTTGACGTAGAGCGTGCGTCCGGCCTGCGCGCCGGCTTCGCTGGGGGTGGCGAACGCGTACCACCCCGCCAGGCCGACCACGAGCATCCATCGCAGCGCGAACGGGCGGAACATAAGGTGGGTCGCAGTCACGGCAGCGGGTCCCCCCAGACCGTATTAGGCAGAGGTTTCTTCTCCGCGATGACGTGGCCGTCGAGGAAGGCCCCGTTGAACGAGGCATTATGTCGCTCATGAATACGGAGGATGTAGTTGTCGATCCAGATGGTGTTCAGGGGGTTGGTGAGGTCGGGGTTGATGTCGGCGAAGAAGAGGATTTCTGCGGCGTTGGGGTAATCGCTTCGTTTCCGCCACCATTCGGGGCGCTTGTCGGTCGAGTCGATGCCCGAGCCGCGGCTGGTGCCCCAGTTGAGGCTGTAATCACCGGGCGGAGCCAGGGTCTGCCTCGCCGGGCACGCGCGCATCTGCCGGGCGATGTCGGGGCTCGGCAGGTAGTCCAGCATCTGTAGCCTCTCCATCCAGTCGATCGTGCCGCTGGCGGGCGGCAGCGTGCCGTAGTTGGCGCGCATGATCGTGTCGTTGTTGTCGTCGCTGTAGAGCTGGGTCATCAGGAAGAGCTGACGCTGCTGGCTGGCGCACTGGATGGCCAGGGCGGTTTCGCGCGCGGTGCGGAGGGCGGGCAGGAGGATCGCCACCAGAAGGGCGATGATGCTGATGACGACGAGCAGCTCGATGAGGGTGAAGGCATGGCGCGTGTGCATGGTGGACCTCTGGATACAGGGGCGATGGGGGCCGGGGGGTCAACGCCGCATGAACAGGGCGAGGCCGCCGAAGCCGATCAACACCGCGGACACCGGCTCAGGCACGAAAGAGACCTCGTCAAGGGAGAAGGAGAAGGTGTCGCCGTCAGAGTCGGAACCGCCGAAGTGCACGCCCTGCCCGACGGACGTCGCGCTGCTGCGGAAGCCGAGCTCGGGCGAGGTGTACGGCTGCTGGACGCCGTCGCTGATGGCGACCTGGTAGGACTGCTGCGTGGGATCGACGGTGACGGTGAAGGCGTAGGTTCGACCGGCGGCCAGATCGATGCCGGTCTTGATCTCCTCGCGGATCCCGCCGTTGCGGTTGCCGTCGTAGACCATCCAGCCATTGGCCTGGTTGCCGCGGATCTGCCAAATGGTGGCGGAGTCGGTGCTGATGGGGCTTCCACCGCGTTCGAAAATCATGAAGACGGTGTTGCTGGTGAAGCTGTCGGGGCGGAAGAGGAAGTGGACGATGTGGACGGCGTCGGCGTCGAATCCATCGTGGACCTTCTCGTAGTTGCGGGTGACGACGCCGGTGACGCCGCCGGTCTGTCCCGCAGCAAGGCCGAGGGTGGCGGAGAGGTAGTTGCCCGTGTCGTCGTGGAGGGGCTGGGTGTCGTCAACGGTGGGGCCGCTGATGAAGGTGGTGCGCGAGTTGGTGCGGGTGAGCCAGGAGTTGAGCCAGCCGTCACCGGCTGTGCCGGGGAACCCATCGGATGACTGGTCGGTGTTGCCGTCGTCGAAGCTGGCGTCGATACCGGCCAGCGCGGGGCACGCCATCAGCAGCGAGGCGGCAACAGCGGCTGTAACGATCGGTCGGGAGTGGGAGAAGGGGCTGATCATGACACTTCCTCCTGAGATGAAAGGAACACGATCGAAAGCGTCGCCGCGGAGGTGCCGCGGGCGAACCCAGACGCCCTGAGTCTACTTCCAACATCCGGTCAATGCAAGAGCATTGCTTTGTATATGCAAAAACATGCAAAATTCAGGATCATCGCCGCAGTCCGCGCTGCGGTGCGTGGCGGCGCGTGTCGAGGGGGATCGGTTGGCGAGGCGGGGGTCAGCGGGGCGCCGGGCCGATGGTATCGCCCTCGACGAACCGCCCGATCGGGGCGATACGGACCAGCCGCGACCAGGGCTGCTGGGCGCGCTGGACCGCCAGGCGTAGCGCGAGCCGCCCCATTTCGACGAAGTCGGGATCGATGGAAGTGATGATCTTGCCTCCGCTTGTGGGGTGTTGATGGGCGTCGAAGCCGGTGACGCTCACCTGTCCGGGCACGTCGATCCCCGCCTGTTCGAGGCATTCGACCACGGGCTGCGCCACCTCGCGATCGTTGACGCAGACGAAGGCGGTCACGCCCTGTTTGATCTCTTTCAGGAGGCGTGCCTTGCCCTCTTCGAGGAGGTGGAACGGCGGGTGGCTGCTGAAGATGCCCTGACGCAGCAGGCGCTGGTCTTCGAGGTTCAGGCCGTGCGATACGCAACCTTCGAGAAATCCCGCCAGCCGGGCCTGGTAGAGCAGGTCCTCGTAGCCGGTATGGACCCACGCCAGCCGGCGGTGGCCGAGCTTGACGAGCCGGCCGACGAGCTGGCGGATGCCGCCGATGTTGTCGTGGAGGACGGCGTCGGTTTGCAGGTCGGGGTAGGTTCGGCCCAGGGAGATGACCGGGAGGCGGCGGCCGATCAGCGCCAGGTCCGAAGCGACCTGCGGGCCTTGGGTGATGATGGCGTCGCAGTGGCGCTCGCGCACCATCAGCGGGACCAGTTCCGGGTCCTGATCCATTCGGCCGCGGTCCTTCGCCTTCACCGCGTGCATGGTGACCATCGCCCGGGCGGCGTCGGCCTCGGCGGTGATCCCGTGCAGATAGCCCAGGGTGGCGCTGCTCTCCTTCGCCGCCTCCAGCGATTCAGCGGACAGCAGCACGCCGATCTTCGCCGCCTTTTGATCGCTCTTGCGGACCCCGCGCCGCGATCGGCCCTGGTAGCCCATCTTCATCGCCATGCTGTAGACCCGCGCCCGCGTCTGCGAATTGATCGACGGGTCCTGCCGCAGCGACCGCGAGACGGTGGACGCGGAGACGTTGAGCTTCCTGGCGATGTCTTCGATGGTGACGCCCATGTGGTGCTCCCTTGCCTCAGCCCCGGTCCCGGCAAGCGCCCCCGGGAGGCGCCTCGGGAAAGGCGGCGCTCCAGAACAAGCCCAGATTTCAGCCCCGGAAGAGCGGTGCCCGAAGCCCGGCGTCCTGCCTCGAAGCCGACAGCGATGTGCTGCCAAACCTGCGGCAACTTTCGCAAGTATATGCAAAATATGCTCAGCGACACAAGTGCGATTGATCTGCCACGGTACGGTTGAGGCGGCGGTGGGGCGGGCCTTGAGGCTGGCGGCATCCAGCAGCGCCTCGTCGTGCCGGCCGTCAGATCCGCCTCGCCCAGCGCCCGGCCCACCCGCTCCCACACGCCTTTGGCGCACCAGCGGTCGTAGCGTTTCCAGGCTGTGCTGGGCTTGCCGAACCGGCTGACCTGCTGCGTAACGTGTCGCCCCCTGCTGCTCGATGGGCGATGGACGCAGGTTGGCGAGCCCGATAGAGTGGTCGCCCGTCGTGAATGTCGGCCTGCATCCGACGGAATCTTGCCGATGGACGCGAAGCGTCAGCGCGAGCAGTGGCTGCATGATCTGGCTCGATTGGCCGGTCCGGTGGTGGGGGCGCTCGCTGAACGGCAGCTGCGCAGCAGGATGCGTGTA
>DASVCG010000536.1:0-10041 GCA_036381755.1 Phycisphaeraceae bacterium
CTGCTGCCCAGCTTTTTGCTCCAGATGCCGCTGGGCGCGTTGGTGGGGCTGGGCATGGGCAGGCTGGCGGCTCTGATGCTCAACCGCGTCCGCCTGGACTACGAGGGCCTCTACCCGGTCATGAGCCTGAGCGTCGTCATAGTGGTGTTCGGCCTGGCGGCGGTGCTGGGGGGCAACGGGTTCATGGCGGTCTACGCGGCGGGCATCGTGCTGGGCAACAGCCGTTTCCTCCACAAGCGCAGCCTGATCCGCTTCCACGACGGCCTGAGCTGGCTGATGCAGATCGGGATGTTCCTGGTGCTGGGGCTGCTGGTGTTCCCCTCGCACCTGCCGGGGGTGATCGGCGTGGGGCTGGTGGTGTCGGCGTTCCTCATGTTCATCGCCCGGCCGGTGGCGGTGTACCTGTGCCTGTGGGGCAGCAAGTTCAACTGGCGGGAGCGGACGCTGGTGGCCTGGACGGGGTTGCGCGGCTCCGTGCCGATCGTGCTGGCGACGTTCCCGCTCTTGGCGGGCTACCCGCAGTCGGAGCGGATCTTCAATGTGGTGTTCTTCGTGGTGCTCACCTCGGTGCTGCTGCAGGGCCGGTCGCTGATGACCGTGGCCCGCTGGCTGGGCGTGGACGAGCCGCTCAAGCGCCAGCCGCGCTACCCGCTGGAGTTCGACCCCACCGAGCAGATGCAAGGCGAGACGCAGGAGTTCGAGGTGATGCCCGGCTCGACAGCAGCGGGGCGGCGCGTCATGGACCTCGGGCTCCCCCCCGGCGTGCTGATCCTGCTCATCCGCCGCGAGGGCAGCTTCCTCGTGCCCACGGGCCAGACCCGGCTCGAGCCGCACGATGCGCTGCTGGTCCTGGCCCAGTTCGATCAGCTCCAGGCGGCGCGAACCCTTTTTGAAAAACCGCTGCCGCCCAAGCCGGACGCGAACCCAAGCGACGCCCCCACGCCGGAGGAGGAAGAATAAGGCCCCGCGTGCCGGCGCGATGCGCCAAGCGCGTGGGAAGCATCTTGGCGGCCTATCGTGCGGTTGTCGTGCGCTCTATAACGCTTCAAGCACCATATCGCCCACCTGGGTGGTGGCGTAGGTGGGGCGGTCCAGCCGCTGGCCCTGGAAGCGCGGGCAGACTTTCTGCACCGCGGCTTCGATCTGCTGACCGGCCTGCTGTGCCGCGTCGTTGCGCTTGATCCGCCCGGTTTCGCTCAGCAGCATCGCCACGGAGAGGATCGCGGCCAGGGGGTTGGCCTTGTTCTGCCCGGCGATGTCGGGCGCTGAGCCGTGCACCGGCTCGAACATGCTGGGCGACGTACCGTCGGGGTTGAGGTTGCCCGAGGCGGCGATGCCCATGCCCCCGGCGATCGCGGCGCCCAGGTCGGTGATGATGTCGCCGAACATGTTGGGCACGACGATCGTGTCGTACACCTCCGGGCGGCTGACCATGTACATGCAGCAGGCGTCGACGTGGTGGTAGCTGCGGGTGATGTCGGGGAACTGGGCCTGGCCGACCTCATGGAACGCGCGGAACCAGGTGTCGCCGCAGTAGGTCAGCACGTTGGTCTTGTGGACGAGGGTCAGCTCGCCGCGGTGGCCCTGGGCCTTGCGCGCCTGGGCGAGGCGGAAGGCGTAGCGGAGGCAGCGCTCCGCGCCGAAGCGGGTGGCGATCATTTCCTGGGTGCTGATCTCGTGGGGCGTGCCCTTGCGGGCGATGCCGCCGTTGCCGCAGTAGAGGTCTTCGGTGTTCTCGCGGACGACGACCAGGTCGATCTCCTTGGGCCCCTTGCCCGCCAGGGGGGTGGTGACGCCGGGGTAGAGCTTGACCGGGCGGAGGTTGATGTAGAGGTCCAGGTCGAAGCGGAGCTTGAGCAGCAGGCCCTTTTCGAGGACGCCGGGCTTGACGTCGGGGTGGCCCACCGCGCCCAGGAAGATGGCGTCGAAGCGGCGGAGCTGGTCCACCTGCTCATCGGTGATGACCTGGCCGGTTTTGAGGTAGTGCTGCCCGCCGTAGGGGAAGTGCTCGACGGCATAATCCAGCCCGCAGCGGCCCGCAGCGGCCTCCAGCACGCGCAGGCCCTGCCCGACCACCTCCGGCCCCACGCCGTCCCCGGCGATCACCGCGATCTTGAGCGTCATGATGAACGGTCCTCCCTGTCCTTATTGGGTTGAGGAGGCCCCTCATAGCACGGCGGACGGCGTTGAGCAAGGCGGGCCGACCGGACGGGGGCCGGGTGTGATCCTCAGCGGGCGCGCGCAGCCGGTTTCAGCGGGGCGGGGCAGCGGCCCTCCGATTTGACTATGATGATCCGTCATGGATGACGCGACGCTCCAGGCGCTTGCGATCCTGGGCGCCCTGGGATTGGTCCTTCTCAACGGCTTTTTCGTCGCGGCCGAGTTCGCCATCGTCAAGGTGCGCGCCACCCGCGTGCGCGAGCTGGTCAAGGAAGGCCACCGGCGCGCCCGCGTCGCCCAGCACATCATCGAGCACCTGGACGCCTACCTGAGCGCGACGCAACTGGGCATCACGCTGGCGTCGATCGGGCTGGGGTGGATCGGCGAGCCGGCGGTCGCCCGGCTGCTGGGGCCGATATTGCAGTGGCTGGGCGTGACCAAGCCGGCGGTGGTGCACGGGGCCTCCTTCGCCGTGGCCTTCGCGGCCATCTCCTTCGTGCACATCGTGCTGGGCGAGCTGGCGCCCAAGTCGCTGGCCATCCGCATGCCCGAGGCCACCAGCCTCTGGGTCGCCCTGCCCCTGCGGCTGTTCTACTGGGTGATGTACCCGGCCATCTTCGCCCTCAACGGCACGGCCAACGCGCTGCTGCGCCTCGCGGGCATCCAGCCCGCCTCCGAAACCGAGACCGCCCACTCGCCGGAGGAGCTGCGCATGATCGTGACCGCCAGCCACGCCCACGGCGCGCTCAACGCCACCGAACGGCGGCTGCTGGAGAACGTCATCGACTTCTCCGAGCGGCGCGTCAGCGAAATCCTCGTCCCACGCACCGAGATGGTCTGCCTCTACACCACCCGCAGCCTCCAGCAGAACCTGGACATCGTCCGCGAGCACGCCCACACCCGCTACCCCCTGGCTTTGCAGGACAAGGACCACATCATCGGCCTGATCCACGTCAAGGACCTGTTCAACGCCCTGCGCGAGCACGGCGAGGAGGGCTTCAACCTCCAAAGCGTCAAGCGCGACATCCTCCTCGTCCCCGAAAACATCAGCATCGACCGCATGCTGCGCACCTTCCAGAGCACGCGCAGCCACATGGCGGTGGCGGTGGACGAGTACGGCGGGGTGGCCGGGATCGTCACGCTCGACGACGTGCTCCAGATGATCGTCGGGCCGATCTTCGACGAGTTCGACATCGTCGAGGCGCCGATCACCCGGCGGGGCAACAACCTCTGGATCGTCGACGGCCTGGCCAGCCTCGAGGAGCTCAGCCGCGCGCTACAGATCCCCCTGCCCCCGCACGCCGACATCCACACCGCAGGCGGCTACGTCGCCCACTTGCTGGGCCGGCTGCCGGTCAAGGGCGATTCGATCCAGATCGACCCCTACCGCGCCGAGGTGGCGCGCATGGACGGGACGCGCGTGGCGGAGCTGCGCTTCCACCGCCTGAATCAGCCGTCCCCGCCTCAGGCCTGAGCCGGCCGCAGCGGCTATGATCTACCCATGCCGCCGCCTTTCGTCACCACTCATCGCAGCGGCAACCGCTCCGGCCCGCGCGCCTGGGAGCCGCTGCTTCGGCTGCTGCTGATCGCACTGGGGGCATGGCTCACCGGCTGCACCGCTGGGCACGCTTCCTCCACGCAAGCCGCCTCCTCCGATGCCCGGACATTCCAGCGGATCGTCAACGACCTGGCCTCCCCCCGCATGCAGGGCCGGGGTGTGGGCTCAGAAGGCCTGGACCTGGCCCGCGATTACATTGCTGATGAATTCAAAACCCTGGGCCTGACGCCGGCGTTCTTAGCGCCCGACGGCACGCCGCGGTACACGCAGCCGTTCCAGATCGATCTGGGCGTGCGCGCCCGCCAGCAGGAGTTGAAGCTCCTTCAGCCCCGGCAAACCTCCTTCGAGCCGAACCAGGATTTCAGCGCGCTGGGCTTTTCCGCCCAGGGCTCGTTTGAAGGCGAAGCGGTGTTCGTGGGCTACGGCATCGTCGCGCCCGAGCATGGGTATGACAACTACGCCCACCTGCCGCCCGAGGGACTGCGGGGCCGCGTGGCCATCGCGTTCCGATACGAGCCGATGGACGCTGACGGCCGCAGCTTATGGGCGGGCAAGGACGGCCACACAGGCCGATGGACCGACGCGGCGACACTGGCGAACAAGGCCCGCTGGGCGGCCCAGCACGGGGCGGTGGCGCTATTGGTGGTGAACCCGCCGCGGTACGACGCCGGCGGGCCGCTGCGATCCGCCGCCTCCACCGCGCTGGGTGACGCTTCGCCCATCCCCGTCCTGCATATCCGCGGCTCCACGTTCCGCGCCATCCTCAAAGCAGCCCAGCGCAACCCCGCCGCGGCGCTGCAAGCCTACCAGGAGCGCTGCGACCAGGGCCAGGATCAGCCCGACGCGCTCGAAGGCGTCGTCCTGGCCGGCAGCGTGCAACTGGAGCACCCCCGCGCCGCTGCGCACAACGTCGCGGGGCTCATCCCCGGCTCAGGGGCGCTGCGGGATCAGCTCATCGTCATCGGCGCACACTACGACCACCTGGGCTATGGCCAGATCGGCAGCCTCGCGGACTCACCAGCCCTGCACCCCGGCGCTGATGACAACGCCTCAGGCGTCGCGGGCCTGATCCTCATCGCCCAGCATCTCCAGCAGCAGCGGGCCGCTTCAGCTCCAAATGCTGACCGCAGGACGCTGCTGCTGGTCAC
The DNA here is from genome assembly GCA_036381755.1 of Phycisphaeraceae bacterium. Taxonomy (GTDB): domain Bacteria; phylum Planctomycetota; class Phycisphaerae; order Phycisphaerales; family Phycisphaeraceae; genus DASVCG01. Next base: position 4,867 of record DASVCG010000536.1, read on the forward strand.
CTTCAGCGGGGAGGAGCGCGGGTTGCTGGGCTCGCATTACTTCGTCGAGCATCCCGGCGAGGTGGCGACGCCCCCAGGCAGCCGCATCGTGGCCATGATCAACCTCGACATGATCGGCCGATTGCGCCAGGGCGAGCTGCTGGTCATGGGCGCGGACACCAGCGACCGCTGGCGACCCCTGCTCGATGAGGCGCGCAGCAAGCTGAAGCTGAGCCTGGCGATGCGCTCCAGCGGCTCGGGCCTGGGGATGAGCGATCACACGCACTTCTACCTCCAGGACATCCCCGTGCTGCACCTGTTCACCGGCATGCACCCGGACTACCACCGCCCCAGCGACACCGCAGACAAGATCAACGCCACGGGCGGCGCAGTCATCGCGCGGATCGCGGCGCAGGTGGCCCAACGGCTGCTGACCGACCCCCAGCCGCCGCGGTTCACGCCCGTGGAATCCGAATCAGACCCCCACGCCGCTGCCGGCCCGCTGCATCAGGGCGAGGCAATGCTCGGCATCCTGCCCGACTACGCCACGCTCGACGGCCGGCAAGGCGCGGAGGTGGCGGGGGTGATCCCCGGCAGCCCCGCTCAGCACGCCGGCTTGCAGCAGGGCGACCTCATCATCGGCTGGGCGGGCCGGCCCGTGCGCAACGTCCGCGACCTGACGCAGCATCTGGCGGACAGCCAGCCGGGCCAGCGCATCGAGCTGCGCCTCCGCAGGGGCTCGCAGGAAATCACCCTCCAGGTGACGCTGGGGCAGCGGTAAGCCGCAAGTTGGCGAAAGCCGCTGATCGCTGTGGTGAGCCGCTGTGCCTGTGCCCGCCGCTGCGCCGATCCGCCTGCCGATTCGCACGCTTTTTAGGCCCTATTCGGCTATGATGGGGTGATATGGTCGAGCCATCCCCGCAGCAGCAGCTAAAACCCTCTTTCGCCGATGACCGCGACCGCACCGGCGTGGTGATCGTGGACCATGGCTCCACGCGCGACGAGTCCAACCGCATGCTGGAGGACTTCGTGGACATGTTCCGCCAGGCCGGCCGGTTCGCCATCGTCGAGCCGGCGCACATGGAGCTGGCTGAGCCTTCGATCCAGACCGCCTTCGACCGCTGCGTCGAGCAGGGGGCCCAGCGGGTGGTGGTGGCGCCTTATTTTCTTTCGCCGGGCCGGCACTGGCACAAGGACATCCCCAACCTGGTCGCCGAGGCGGCCAGGAAGCACCCGGGGGTGGGCTACCTGGTCACCGCGCCGATCGGCCTGCACCCGCTCATGTGCCAGCTCATCGGCTCGCGGATCGATCATTGCCTGGAGCACGCCGCCGGCCGAGCGCCGGAGTGCGACGTGTGCCGGGGCACGGGTCGCTGCCGACTGAAATCGTCCCAGCCGCCCGCGCTTCAAAGCAAGACGTAACCCGCCCCGCTGACGCCGGGGGATTCAACCGCTCATCCCTAGACCCACAACCCGCTTCGCAAGATGTCTGAAAGGATCGTGCGATGTCCTTCGCCTTCATCACCGCGCCCCGTCCCGCTGCGCCGCCCAAGCGGCGGAAGGTCTTCGTCACCGGCGCCGCGGGAAAGATCGGCTCCCACTTCGCTCAGCAGTCGCACGACCGCTACGAGCTGACCTTGATGGTTCACCCCCAGAACCGCACGCAGGCCATCGAACCCTTCGGCCGCATCGTGACAGCCGACCTAGCCGACCTGGACCACCTCAAGACGCTCCTGGCCGGGCAGGACACCGTCGTGCACCTGGCCGCGGACCCGCGCGTCGACGCGCCGTGGGACTCGGTGCTCGCCAACAACATCATCGGCACGTACCACCTCTACGAGGCCGCCCGGCACGCCGGCTGCCGACGCGTCATCTTCGCCTCCACCATCCACGCCGTTGAAGCTTACCCCCCTTCCCTGCAAATTCAGCCCGATCACCCCGTCAACCCCGACAGCCTCTATGGCGTCTCCAAGTGCTTCGGCGAAGCGCTGGGCCGGTACATGAGCACCCAGCACGGCCTGTCGGTGATCGCCATCCGCATCGGCCACTTCCGACCACCCCACAAGATGCCCACCGATCCAGCCAAGCGCAACACCGCGGTCGATTACGTCTCCAGCCGCGACCTGATCCAGCTCATCCAACGCTGCATCGACGACGAGACGCTGCGCTTCGCCATCGTGCACGGCCTGTCACACAACCGCTTCAACCGCCTGAGCATCCAGGAAACCTGCGACCTGCTGGGCTACGCCCCCCAGGACGACCTGACGACCACAGCGTAAAAACGAGGGGGTAGACGGCAGGCGGCAGGGGGCAGGAAAAAACAAACCACATAGCCCGCCCCAGTGGGCGCGCGGATAGAACTATAATTCAATAGCCCGCCCCCAACGGGGGCGCGGCTAGCGCTACATCAAAAGGCAGGGCTACATCAACAAGCCCTCGCCCCCGCTTGCGGGGCAGCCCCCGGCCCCCGGAAACGGGGTAGGGTGAGGGGGCTGCGAAAGAGAGTAGAGAGCAGAAAGTAGAGAGTAGAGGGCTATAGCAATTCACCCCTCTTGTTTTTCTCTGTGCCTCTGTGGTTTATCCGCGCCTGCCGCCTGCCGTCTACCCCCTCTATTCCTGCACGAGCACTGCGGCTTCGAGGCGGACACGGTCCATCACCGGGCCGTTGGCGCCGACTTTCAGCTCCACCGTGATCGCCGGGCCGCTCAGGGGCAGGTTGATCTGCACCTGGGACTGATCGCGATTCAGGCGGTGCTGCTGGGCCTGGCCCGCGCCAGCGTCGATGAGGAGTTCCACGTCAGCCCATTCGCTGGCGAGCGTATCGGGCCCCTGGTCGGTCAGCGATGCGCTAGCGGTCAGCCGCTGCGCGCCGGGGGGCAGGGTGAAGCGCACCTGCACGGGCGCGTGCAGGAGCAGCGCGTCGTCGCGGGCGCGCGGAGGCATCGGCACGCCGAACACTTCGCCGCCGCTGATTTGCCGCGGGCATGTCAGCAGGTCGATGAGCCTCCGCCCCGCGCCGGTGAAGTCGATCCCCGCCACCTGGTCCAAATCCACCGCGACCTGCTCGGCCCGGTCGGAAAGCGGCGAGCGGAAGCGCAAGCGATCCTGGGCGATCTGCACCTCCCGGGCCAGCAGCCGGCTGCCATCGCGCAGCAACACCTGATGGGCGCCAGCAACGGGTTGCGCCGGCTCGTTGGCCAGCTCCATCCACCGCACCTGCGCCAGCGGCACGGTGATGGGATGCTCGGCGGTGGTGAGAATGGACAAGCCGTGCGGGGCCAGCGTCAGCACCAGACCGCGCAGCTCATCGCCGTTGGCCAGCACCAGGCGGTCTTCCTCGATGGCCGCTGCCTCCGCGGGCCGCTGGTTTAGTTCAGCGGGCGGCTGATCGGTCAGCGCCACGTAGCGGATGCGCTCCAGCGGCACCACCATCGAGCCCAACAGCGGGTGCTCCCAGATCACCCCGTCACCCGCGCCGGAGACGCCCACCCATCGGCCGGTGAGCCGCTGATCGTCGGTCAGCTCCAGCATCGGCCCCGCAGGCGAAGGCGGCTCGGCTTGGGCTGCGCCCCCCAGCTCGCGCACCTGCACGAGCTTCTCCACCGGCTCCTGGCGAAGCTGCCGGTTCGCATCGAAGTAGCTCAGCACGCCCGCGTCCAGGCTGGTGATCGTGATGGGCTGAGGCTCCAGCTCCGGGCCCAGCAGCACCGCGGGGGTCACCGCCTGCGCCCGCGATTGCATCAGCAGCATCATCAGAGCCAGACCGCAGACATAAGGCAGTAGGCAGCAGGCATGGGGGATCCGCCCTCTGCCGTCTGGCTGCCCTCTGACCCTTGGGGCGTTGCGCATGAGCAGGTTCCTCACCTTTGGAAGATCGGCAAAAGGCGGTTGGGGATTTGCAGCACCAAGAGGGCCATCGCGGTGCCGTAGTCGCTGCCGTGGTTGCTAGTCCAACTGCCATCAGGCTGCTGGGAGCGGATCAGCTCGTCGCGGATGCGGGGGTACCACTGCTGCCAGTAGTCGCCGCCGGCCAGGAACATGGCTTGCGCAGCATAGTAGTGGCCGTAGAAGTAGTGCCCGCCGCTGCGCTGGGAATCTTCCAGGCCGGTGCGGAGCAGGTAATCCAGGCCGCGTTGGATGGCCTGGTCCTGATAGACGCCGGCGTAGTAGAGGCTGGCCACGCCCGCGGCTGATCGGGGGAAGGCCGACCCGCCCGCGTTGAGCATGTAGCGGAAGCCGCCGTCCGCCGGATTCTGGCAGGCGCGCACGTAGGCGATGGCGCGGTCGATGGTGGTTTTGGGCACGCTCAGCCCAGCGTTGCGTGCCGAGCGCAGGGCCATGATCTGGCAGATCGTCACACTAATGTCCGCATCGAGGGGGATCGGCTGATAACGCCACCCGCCCTCATCGTTTTGCGTCTGGACGATCAGCCGCACCGCCTTGAGCAGCGCTTCGCGCACACGGGGCTGTCCCGTCATGCCGTAGATTTCGCCCAGGAACAGCGTGGCAAAGCCGTGGCCATACATGGGCCCGTGGGAGGTGTCCGCGGCGATGAGGCCCGATTCGGTGGCGCTGTTGAGGACGAACGCGAGCCCGCGCTCCACGACGGGGCCGTAAGCGCCTCGGCCGGGCAGGTGCCCGTCCGCCATGAAGGCCAGGCACGCCAGGCCGGTGATGCCCACGTGCCTGCCGTAGCGCTGCGCACCGAAGCTGCCGTCGGGCGCTTGCATCGTCGCCAGTTGCGCCAGCCCTCTTTCGATGGCCTGTCGCGCTTCGGGGGTGATTTCGACAAAGCCCGCTGCGCTGCCGTCACCGCCGCTGCCGCCCGCCGAGCCATCCTGAGCTTGGGCGATCCCGACGCCGCCCAGCAAACACGCGCCCGTCACGAGCACCGCCGCGGTCTTGCATCGCGCCCGCTTCACCATGAGCGCGCCCGCTGACAACACCGCCGCAGCGTCTTTCATCCTCGGGCGTCGATCGATGCGCATGGATCATCCTTCCTTGGCTGACCGCCCCGCAGCCCCGCGGGCCCTCGCCCAGCCTGGTTCATCCGGGGGCTTACTTCCGGGGGTCAATTCCGGGGAGCCGGGGGCTACTTCCGGGGGCGGGGGTCAATTCCGGGGGTCCCGGCCTTGCTCCTCTTGTTGGGCCAGCCGACGGTAGTACGCCTCGGTCAACTGACGATACACGGGGCTG
>DASVCG010000537.1:0-3217 GCA_036381755.1 Phycisphaeraceae bacterium
CCCAGGCCGCTGCGGACACGCTGCACAAGGCGCTGGAGCACGCTGACTCGCGAGTCCGCGCCAACGCGGTGGAGGCGCTGACGCAGCTTGAGTCGACGCAGCACGTGCAGAAGCTGCTGACGATGGCCCAGACCGACGACAACCGCCCGCGGGCCAACGCCATTCAGGCCCTGATGCAGATGCGCACCAGCGATGCGCTGCACGCCCTGATGGGCATGCTGGCTGATGCGCGCCCAGCCCACCGGCGATCGGCGCTGTGGTTAGTCGAGTCCGGCGGGCTGATGGCGGTGGCGCGGCACGTGGCGGAGATGGCGGTGAGCGACCCGGACCCGCAGGTCCGCGTCAAGGCCGACCAGGTGTTCCACGACCTGATCCACCACCTGGCCTGCCCGATCCGGCCCAGCCCCGACACGGACCACGCCGCGGTCGGGTGATGAAAACCGCCCCCGAAAATTCCCGGGAAATCACCGGAGTGTGGATGATGCCGACCGCCTGGTTTTTTCTAGCTCAAGCCCAAGCCCCCAGCCCGCCGGGGACGGAACGGTTCGATCTGACGATCTTTCAGCGGTACTGGGGGTCGCAGACGCTGATCCCGGTGAGGTGGATCGTGCTGGCGCTGGGGCTGCTGATGCTGATGCTGGCGTCGCTGGCGGCGTACCGGTGGTGGCGGGGCTGGCATTCGCGCTCGCACCCGCTGGTGGTCTTTTATCACCTGGCGCGGGCGTCGGGGCTGGGCCTGTCCGACCAGTGGCTGCTTCATCGGATCGCCCATCAGCAGGCGCTGCCCTCGCCTTTGACGCTGATGCTCTCGCCGCGCACGCTTCACCGCCACGCGCGGGCCTATGCCGCGGAGCAGCCGCCGTGGCGTCGGGTCGCGCTGATGCGCCGCGTGCTGGCGATCCGTCGGCGGCTCTTTGGCCCCTGGGCTCCGACCGACCCTCAGCGGGAGGCGGCTTGAACCGGACGGCCTTATCGGCTCTCATAGCGTGCTCTTTCCCTTTTGCCGAAACCAGCTACCCGCCCAGCGAGGCTGCTGCGGGGCTTTAACGCCCTCAGCGTGCTGCGGGCGAGGAGAGGGGTGCCAGGGTGAGTATCGAAATCGAAGCCAAGATGCGCCTGCCCGATCTTGAGGCGATCGAGCACAAGCTCCAGGAAGCCTCCGCGCAGTGGGTCACGGAGCTGATGGAGGTTAACACCTACTTCGACACGCCCCAGGGCCAGCTCAAAAGCACGGACCAGGGGCTGCGGATCCGCCTGGAGCAGCCAAGCGACGCGCCGCCGCGGGTCGTCCTCACCTACAAGGGGCCACGCGCCCACGGCCAGCTCAAGAGCCGGTCGGAGGTGGAGCTGGCTGTCGAGAACGAACGCGACGCGGCCCAACTGCTCGCGGCGCTGGGCTATCAGCCTGTCCTGAGCTTCCAGAAGCGCCGCAGACGCTGGCAGCTCGATAGCTGCCTCATCGAGCTGGACACCCTCCCCTACCTGGGCGACTTCATCGAGATCGAAGGCCCCAGCGAGCAGGCGGTGCTGACGGTGAGGCAGAAGCTGGGGCTCGAGGATCTGCCCCTGATCAGCGCCAGCTACATCACCATGCTCCAGACGCACCTGCGCGAGCACCACATCCGTGCGACGCGCATCACCTTCCAGGAGCATGACAGCGCCGCTGCTGCGTCGTAAGGGGGCAGAGGGCAGAAGGCAGGGGGTAGAATCAGCAGGCTTGGGCGATGTGATGGACGAACGCCCGGTGCAGTTGCTGGGCGACGGGGCCGATCTTGCCTGAGCCGATCGTTCGCCCGTCCACGTGCGTCACCGCGGCGACGTGCGTCGTGGTGCCCGTCAGCAGCACTTCGTCCGCTGCCAGAAGCTGATCGACCGTGAACGCCTCCTCTCGCACGGGCAGGCCCTGCTGATGAGCCAGCTCCAGTACGAGCCGCCGGGTGACGCCGTCGAGGATCCACTGATCCGCAGGGTGCGTCCAGAGTGTGCCGTCGCGGACGATGAACGCATTGGAGGACGATCCCTCGGTGACGCGTCCCTGGCGGTGCAGGATCGCCTCCTGGCAATTGGCCTGATGCGCCTGGTTCCGCGCGAGCACGTTGGGCATGAGCATCAGCGACTTGATCCAGCAGCACGACCAGCGCAGATCTTCTGCCAGGATGGCCCGCCAGGCGGGGACCTGGCCTGCCGGCTCCAGCGGCGAAGCGGGATAGGCGATGGCCAGCACCGTCGGCTGGACGGGCGCAGCGGGGAACAGGTGATCGCGCGGCGCAGCACCGCGCGTCACCTGCCAATACACCTTCGCGTCGGGCAGGTTGTTGCGCTGCACCAGCTCGGCGCTGATGCGCGGCAGATGGGCCACCTGCTCAGGCTCGTCCAGGCGGATGCCCTTCATGCTTCGGCGCAGGCGCTCCAGGTGCGCTTCCATGCGCAGCGGCCTGCCGTGGTAGAAGCGCAGCACCTCGTAAACGCCGTCGCCGAACAGCACGCCCCGGTCTTCGATGGACAGGGCCGCCTGGGCCTTGGGCAGATATTCGCCGTTGAGATAGATGATGGCTGAGCTGTCGCGCATGTGGTCTTGACCCGTCGTGGAGCCCGATCAGCCGGGCGGTTACTTTTTATCGAACACCTGATCCCAGCCGCGCCCCGTTGGGGGCGGGCTAATTTAAATAAAAACCCTCAACCCTTATATCTTCTTCTGTGTCTCTGTGCCTCTGTGGTTTGTCTTCTTCCCCTGCCCCCTGCCCTCTATTGGATCGGCAGGATGTGTGCGCCCTGGGCGGGGCGGGTGGCGAAGACCGCAGGCGATCGGCCGGTCGCCCGGCGGTATTCATCGGTCAGGTAGCGGCTCAGCTCATCAATCGCCTCGGCACGGACGAGGCTGACGGTGCATCCGCCGAAGCCCCCGCCGGTCATCCGCGAGCCCCAGACCTGCCCGCGGTCCACGCGCGCCGCGGCCAACTCCACCAGGAGGTCCAGCTCCGGACAGCTCACCTCGAAGTCGTCGCGGAGCGAGGCGTGGCTTTCGAACATGAGCCGACCTGCCTTGGCCCAGTCCCTGACGGCAGCGGCGTCGGCGAAATCGAGCGTGCGCTGGTTCTCGCGGATCACGTGCCTGGCCCGGCGGTACTCGACCTGGTCCTCATCCGCGTACGCCTGGGCCAGTTGCTCCAGCGTGGCGTCGCGCAGAGCGGACACCTCCAGCGCCCGGGCCGCGGCT
>DASVCG010000538.1:0-2390 GCA_036381755.1 Phycisphaeraceae bacterium
ATCGCTGCCGCCATGCCATCGCCTCCGATCCAAGCAGAACCTGCCCCTGATCATCGGCAATCCATGAAGCGCGACTGTAGTACTAAAAACCCCAGCACCTCATCGTCGCGCAGCGGCAGCCAGAAGGGCAAGGCGATCTGGATGCCGTCGGCGCCGCACTGCCTGGCCCATTTCACCCTCATCCTGACGTGGCGCGTGCTCAGCGCGGTGCAGCCGATCTGGACAGGCAAGCCGGCCTGGTGGCCCTGGTCGCACGCGGTCTGGGCGATGCTCACGAACGCGGCGTCGTCCATGGCGTAGAACTCGCCGGTGGTTCCCCCCGTGTACAGACCGTGGACGCCGGTTCCCTCATAAGCGCGGACCTCCGCCGCGAAGCGATGGAGGTCCGGCTCGTCCTGCTCCGTCCATGGGACGATCAGCGCCGGCCAGACGCCGTGCAGCGTCTGACGCGTAAGCGGTCGGCGGGCGGCGCGCTCATGCGCGGCCTTGATCTGAGCGGGCTCATGCGAAATCGTCATCGTCACTCCCAGAGCTGATCCCCCACCCGCGCGATGGGCAGATACTCGGAGATGCCCGGATCATGGATCGCCGACACGTGGCCGTCAAGCATCAAGACGTTGCTGGAGCCGTTCGAGAACGTCGCGTCCGCTCCGCCATGCACGTAGCCCACCCCCAGAGCGTTCTGCGCCGAGCCTCCATAAAGGTGATACGCATGCAAGGCGTAGGAGTGTCGCCATGGCGGGCCCAGCGTCAGCCCGCGCGTGTCCCAGGCCGCGCCGACCATGGAGGGTTTGGTGACCTGGTCCAGCCGCAACGGGATCAGGGGGGACGCGTTGACGTATACATCGAAATTCGCCGAGTAATTCGTGTAGAAATTGGCCGGGAACTGGGAGTTGCCCACGTAGCCCAGGCGGGCCATGGTCGGGCAGTAAAAGAGGGGGTAGGCTGTGGGGTCGCGGTAGACGGTTTGTGTCGTGGGGTCCTGCCAGAATTGCGCCATCTGCTCTGCGTAATCCTGATTCAAACAGTGCTTGATCAGGATCGTGGGCCATTGAATGGAGAGATTGGTCGCGGGGGGATGGTAGCCGTCCATGTCGGTCGCATAAACGTGCGACATGATCCCGATTTGCTTGAGATTGCTCATGCACTGAGCTGCGCGGGCGGCCTCCTGGGCCCCCTGGAGAGCCGGCAGCAGAATAGAGATGAGCAAGGCGATAATGCTGATGACAACCAAAAGCTCAATGAGGGTGAACGCCTTGGTGCTGGGTTGCTTGACCATTGGACGCTCCTTGTGCCGGATTGGGCCATGACGGGTCACCGGCGTGGGGGGAAACGCAAAGCCGCGGCGGGCGCTTGGCCCGGCCGAGGCGGTAAGGGTTTCACCGGCGGCACGGTGTGTTCCTCCAGCGGGGAAGGCGTGTCAGAAGTCCTGCGGTCAGGAGCAGGCCCAGGGACGCCGGTTCAGGCACCGGGTAAGCATCGTAGACCTGTACGAGGTCGAACTCACCGCTGGCCTGCGGCGTTGACTGGATATCGCCGAATTGGATCTGCCCGTCATAACCTGCGCCGATGAACTGGGCCTGGTTGTTGGCCAGCGTGAGGTCTCCGTCCACGTAGATGTCGTACTTACCCGTCGCCGGGTCGGTCACGACCATGTCGTAGATGTGGAACGCGGAGGTGTCGAGGTTGCTGGACGCGATGATGCCGCCGCCGGCGTCGAGCGCCCTGACGGCAGCGGGATGGAAGCCATTCTGCGAGACGATGCCTGTGATGTAGAAGTATCCGTCGCGGATCAGGGCGATGGCGGTGCCGCCGCCGTTGTAGCCGTTGTCGCTGAGCACGCGCATCGTGGCGCGGATCACCACAGCGTGATTAAATGTTCCCACAGCGGTGCCGTACGTCACATAGGCCAAGTGGCCCGGTGCCTGAGAGTCGTAGCTGGCCACCCCTCCAGCGATCGAGTCGAAGGCCTGCCCGTACAAGAGCTGCCAGGCGGAATTCTCGGCTGTGGGGTCGACATCCATCTGGGCCTGGAGCAGCAGGTCGCCCTGTGCAGAAGCCCCGATGCCAAGAGTCAACAAGACGCCCAATACCATTGCTGATCGGTGAATCCTCGTTGCCATCGCAGTCCTCCTTTCGTTCAAAGACATGACGGTTCAAGGCGAACGGCATCACGATGACCTGACCGGCCTTGTGCGGGCCGGAGAAGCTGGCCATAACCACCGCGCCGCCAGGATCTGGCGTGGCTCAACAAATGGGCGGGCGGCGCGTCAATCCAGGTCGATCACACCCACCAGCCTCAGCTCGGCACGCAGGCACTCGAGCAGGTGGCGCCTCATGCAGCGGTCCGCTTCGGAAGGATCCCCCTTCCGCAGTATGGAGACCAACGC